>DAINQQ010000295.1:0-5303 GCA_036742645.1 Flavitalea sp. | reverse complement strand
ATCCAAACAATTAACTAATCAGTTTACTCACTTCTCAAACTTTTTACAGGATTCGACAGGGCTGCTTTAATAGCCTGGAAGCTCACGGTTAACAGCGCAATTGCAAGGGCGATAATTCCTGCTAAGAGGTATGCCCACCAACTCACCGACACTCTATAAGGGAAGTCCTCAAGCCAGTTATTCATTGCCCACCACGCAACAGGATAGGCAATTACGGATGCCACTATAACAAGCTTTACAAAATCTTTTGATATCAGTCCAACTATACTGGTAACAGTTGCACCCAATACTTTGCGAATGCCGATTTCTTTTGTGCGACGTACTACGGTAAGAGTGGCCAGGCCAAACAGTCCCATACATGCGATAAAGATAGATAAGGCAGAGGCGAGTTTAATGATCGTGCTGGTCCTTTCTTCCTGTAAATATTGAGCGGCGATTGTTTCATCAAGGAAGCGGTATTCAAATTCCTGGCTCGGAGCGATTTTTTTCCAGGTATTCTTAAGAAGCGCGATATTTTCCGCCATGACTCCCGCCTTGAAGCGTACAGAAACACGCGGTTGGGGAGGGTGGCTAATACCAATATTTTCTGTTCGGCGAAATACTGAGTCCGGCTTCACGGTCAGCAGTAAGGGCCGGATCTTCGTATGTAACGATTCAAAATGAAAATCTTTTACAACGCCGATGATATACTGATCAAACTTGCCAGGCAACTTTTTTCCTACCGGGGATGTTAATCCGAACTCTTTCACAAAAGCTTCGTTAACCAAAGCTGCGGTATTATTATCAGCGGTATTTTGAGGGAAGAAATTTCTACCCTCAATCACTTCAATATTCATCATCGTGATGAAGTTGGGATCGACAGCATTATATTGAAAACCCTTATACACTTTCTTATCGTTCGTAAATCCTAGCTCCACCCATGGAGTTTCGGCGAAGCTGAATAGTGAAATGCCTGCATTTTCTATTTGAGGATGTTTCAACAATTGCGTGCGATAGTTTTCGGCGAATGCCAGGCCATCTTTCCTTGACATATTCGTCGGAACTATGACCACCTGATCCTTTTGATACCCCAGATCTTTGTTGCGCAGAAATTTCATTTGCTCTCCAATAACGATCGTGCAAACTATCATGGCAATTGACGCTATGAATTGACCGGTAATTAATCCTTGCCGAAGCCAGTTCTTACTTCCCTGCATTTTCAGTTTCCCTTTCAGGGCCTCAACCGGTTTAAAGCCCGCCAACACGATCGCCGGATAAACCCCCGCGATGAGGGCAATCAGCGCGATCAACAGTATGCAGAAAAAAATGAAAACAGCATCAAATTCGATATATAGATTTCGATTGATCAGCTTGTTGAACGGATTGATAAGGACATACGACAAAAGAAGTCCCGCCATTACTGATACCAGTGTCAACAAAAATGCTTCGCCCCAAAATTGTCGAATGAGTTGATTCCTTTCCGCACCCATTACTTTTCTAACACCCACCTCCATCGCGCGGGTGGTGGAGCGGCCGATTGAAAGTGTAATAAAATTGATGCAGGCGACCAAAAGTATAAGTACTCCTATGGTACCAAGTATGTATGAATATTTCGGATTACTTGTTGGCTCATTTCCTGTTGGCAAAGACGTGTTGAGGTGAATGTTGGTGAGTGGTTGCAGTCGCACAATGAAACCACCTTCTTTATATTCTTCCCCGAGCTGTTGCCTGATCATCGTTGGAAATTTCCTTTCAAGCTCTGCCAGTTTTACCTTTTCTTTCAGCAATACAAAGGTCTCAGTAAACACATTGAACCAATTGGTAAATAGACCAGGTCTGAAAAGATGTTTGGCATTCGAATAAGGGATGAGTACTTTGTATTTTATACTGGAAGCCTCAGGTGATTTTTTTGCGATCCCGCTGACGGTGAAAAGGATTTTTTCATCTCCCAATTGTATCTCGATATTTCTTCCAACCGCTTTTTGCCCGCCAAAATACTTTTTTGAAATTTCTGGTGTGATGATAACAGAGTTTACTGTTGGAAAGGGTTTGTTGCGATCTCCTTCGAGCAACTCGAAATCAAATATTTTAAAAAAGGTAGAGTCTACCATCCTTGCATCCTGGCTGAATGAATTCGCGTCAATCCTGATCATTGGATTGAAGGCGTAAACCCGGCAGGTGGCTTCGATTTCCGCAAAAGAAGATTGCAGGGCACCAGCCATAGGAAGGGGAGTCACCGTATTGATGAAATCCTGTCCCTCGTATTTTTCATGTTGCCATGCGCGATAAATTCTATGGGACTTAGAATGAAAGTTATCGTAGCTGAATTCCGAACGAACAAACAACATGATGAGCAAACAACATGTGATGCCCACCGCCAACCCTAAAATATTGATTGCAGTATATTCCTTATACTTTACCAGATAGCGTATCGCGATCTTAAGATAGTTACTTAGCATATCGGTTGAAGTTTAAAACTTTAAGTTCCAGGTTTGTGTTTGTAGTTTGTTGCTTGTGCTTGTGATTCCAGTCTTTTGTATGTTCCTGGTTTTATTTAGCGTTGCTAACTCGTGATTGTGGTGCCTATACGTCAACATTCAACCAAAAACCTTAAGCGTCAAATTCACTCGGTTCTTAGTGCATTTACCGGATTACCAACTGCAACACGATAGATTTGAGAACCGATGGTGATTAGGCTTATCACAAGCATGCTGATAAAGCTGATAGAGAGTATTCCAAAGCCGATTGATATTCGGTTCGCAAATAAGTTCAGGAAAAAATAACTAAGTCCGTAACTGATCGGCAAAGCGATGACGCCTGCGATTATAACGAGTTTCATGAAATTCTTTGAAAGGAGTCCCATAATAGCCGGTACACTTGCTCCCATCACCTTACGTATTCCGATTTCTTTTTTGCGGGTTTCCGTATTGTAAACTACCATCCCCAACAGACCCATGCACGCAAGCGTTATAGTGATGATTGCGAGAAAGCCAAGCATTGAAACAGTTCCCCATGCACCTTTTCGTTCATGGATCTCATCATACAGCCAGGTTGCTTCAAATGGCTTTAGTGGTTCTACTTTTTTCCATGCCTGTTCCACAGATCCCATCACCGATTCATCTCCGGCATTAGCTGTCATCACGTGTAGATATTTGAACTCCTGTGGACGGTAACGCAGCATCAACGGTCCGAATGGCGTTTCGAGCCCGCGATAATAAAAGTCTTTGAGTACTCCTGCAACCTGAACTTCCGTAGTATCATTGATCCATATTACTTTTCCAATGGCGTCCTCTGGCGACTTAATCTGTAATATCTTTCGTGCCAGATCAGATATAACGATTTTTGATTCTTCTCCGCCCGTATTGCTGTTGTCAAAGCTGTTGCCTGCCAGCAAAGTGAGTCGCATGTTTCGGATGAAGTTGGGGTCAACATCATAATACTCCATGCCAATAGGATCTTTGTCTTTTGCATACCTCACAATCACTTCTCCCGAAGCACTTCTTCCAAGATTTGCAGAAGTAGCGGAGATGCTTTCAACACCCTTTATTTGTGCGAGGTGGTTGGAAAGTATTTTGTAATCTGCTCCGCGTAAGGGGATGTTGATAATATTTCTCACATTGTAGCCCGCATATCCATCTGCCAGGAATTTAAACTGGTTGAAGAAAGTGAGTGTAAAAACGATTATCGTTAACGACAATGCAAACTGGATTACGATTAATGTTTTTCGCAGCCCATTGCTTCCAAACAATTTGATGGTCGATAAATTTTTTAGGACGTCGACAGGCTTGAATGAAGACAGCGCCCAGGCGGGCAACGATCCTGCAAGAAGGCCTGTAAACAATGTGAAAACCAGGAACCAGACTAAAAGCCCGGGAGTAATTGTTGCACCCGCCGGCATGAACTCGCCACTGAAAGGCATATAGTCGACCATCAATTTAAAGAGTAAGGCTGCGACAGCTAAAGACAATAAAGCAATAAAAATAGATTCAATAATAAACTGGTAAAAGATCTGGAAGCGGAATGCTCCGGCAACTTTGCGAACTCCAACTTCTTTTCCACGTTTCAAGGAGCGCGCAAGCGATAGATTCGTATAATTGAAGCAGGCAGAAAGAAGTAGAATGAAACTGATTACAACTTCAGCCAGGACTTTTTCCGGCGACCCGGTATTGCCGAGATTATATCCAAGATCTTCACCGAGTATGATATCATCGAAAGGTTGTACCTGGAAGGCAAAGCTCTCCTTCCCAACTACAGTCGTGTTTTTCATGAGTATGGAGGAAACGCGGGAAACAGCTTGTGAGAGCTGCCTTTCAGAGCTTCGAGGTTTTAATGTCAGATACGTATACGCAGAAGTGCCATTGCTCCATGTTTCTGAAATCGGCGAAAGTTTGGCTGATTTTTCAAGGACGGCGACGGAGCTCATAGACATCAGGCATTCAAAATCGATATGCGATTTTCCCTTGGGTTTGTCAAGTACTCCTGTAATTTGAAATTTTCCAAGTTGATCAACCGACAAATATTTACCTATTGGATCGGAATCTCCAAAATATTTCACTGCAGTTTCCGCACTTAATACTATGCTATTTGGTGCCTGCAACGCCGAATGCAGATTGCCGGATTTCAATGAAAAGCCAAAGACCTGGAAAAAGTCGTGATCCGTGAAAGCTGCACGTACGGTCAACTCTTTAGTTTCCGATGATGCAGGCTTTGAACCCACTGGATAGATGCGAACGGCTTTGTCAATGAAAGCATAGTCTTTTGAAAGATTCCCCGCTAATGGGAGAGGCGTAGTGGCAAGGCGATATTCGGAGCCCTGTCTATCGGTGATTTGAGTAATGATACGATATGTCCGGTTTGAATTTGGATGGAATTTGTCGTAACCGATCTGGTCTTTGATTCGGACCAGTACAATCAGGCAAACGGACATGCTCAGCGCCAATCCGAAAATATTGATAAACGAGAATAACTTGTGCCTTGCCAGATTGCGGAATGCTACCTTGAAATAGTTCTTGAACATAACTTTCTCTTCTCTTTCGTTTGCATCTTTCTACGACGCAAAAGGTGTTTGTCCTGGTTAATTAATGGTTTCTACTAGGTTTCCCGTGATAAGCCAACCAGCGTCATGCCAGAATAAAAGCCCCTTAAACACAAGCACTTAAATTACACTTTGAATTTGAGGTGTTCGGATACGGACATTTTAGTAGCTATTAACGTACAGCGGTGCCACTTGAATCGGAAATATCGCTTGCAAATATCCGATTCCAACAAGCCGCGAAATTCCAGGGCCACAACGCAGCATCCAACATCCCACATCTCATATTCCC
>DAINQQ010000294.1:0-5348 GCA_036742645.1 Flavitalea sp. | reverse complement strand
TGTAAGATGTGCCTTGTGGGATGTTAAATGTGGTGCAGAATTCGGGAGGTAAGGTCAAAGATGTGGGATGTTAGAATATAAACACGGGGTTTAATATATCAAACATCTCACATCTACATCTCACATCTTACACCTTACATGCTCCCTCACATCTTCCATAGCTCAGATTAAACGATTTCCATGAGAAAAATGTTATTATATATCATAATACTGTCTGGGCTATTGATGCCCGTCATATACTCATTTTGCGCATCGTTAATGTTGTGAGCTATGAAGCTATGAAGTAGTCAGGCGTTGGGAGTTACATTCGGCAGTACTGGATGCTGGATACCAGATAATGATATAATATCCCAGGCTCTAAATTCTGTCTCCTGGCTCACGACTACTGACTCCGGACCCCGTCTCGTGGCACGAGGTTTTCATCAAGAGAACTAAAGTTCTGTATGAGCTTGTTGTCAAAAAAGAAAGCATCGAAACTATCGAAAACAATTGCTCGTCCAGTTGGAACGGGTCCGCTTAAGCATGAAAAAAAGAAGAATGCTGGCAATATTTCCGTGAAACCGCCCGCTTTAATTGCACGACAAAACCAGGTAAAAATGCCTTCTCCTGACCATTTGCAGCCGATGCTTGCAACACTGGTTGATGCACCCGTTGATGAACCAGGATGGACTTATGAAATCAAGTGGGATGGATACCGGGCAGTTGCGTTCATGAATAAAGGAAAAGTAGAGCTGGTTTCGAGGAACAATAAATCCTTCAACCAAAAATTTTACCCGGTATACGACGCATTAAAGCAATGGAGTGTGAATGCGGTTCTTGATGGAGAAATCATTGTTGTTAATGAAAAAGGCGCAGCTGATTTCAGCGACCTGCAAGGATGGCGAAGTGAAGCAGACGGCCAATTAATCTATTATCTTTTTGACATACTATGGCTGGAAGGTAAAGACCTGATGAGCCTGACGCTTGCAGAGCGAAGAAAAATTTTGGAATCGGTTGTCTCAAAAAATCATGATATCATTCGACAAAGTGAAACTTTCAACATACCTGGTAAAGAACTTTTTGTATTGACGGATAAGTTGGGACTTGAAGGCATCATCGCAAAAAAAGAAAATAGTAAATACATTCCGGGCACCCGTTCGAAAGAATGGCTTAAGATCAAAACAGAGAAGCGACAGGAGGCCGTAATCGGTGGCTACACTCGCAACGAAAACACATCAAAGCAATTTAGTGCGCTCTTATTGGGTGTCTATGAAAATGGGGAATTTGTTTCGATAGGTCCGGTTGGTACAGGGTTTAATAACGCGACGCAGCAAGAGATTCTCGAGAAATGTAAACCACTCATAACACCTGTATGTCCGTTTCGTGAACCGCCTGATTATAATAAGCCTTCGCGTTTTCGGCCGAATCCTCCCAAGGCTACAGTCACCTGGGTGAAACCGGTACTTGTATGCGAAATCAGCTACCGTGAAAAAACAAAAGACGGTGCTATACGCCACCCTTCATTTAAAGGCCTTCGTGAAGATAAAAACGCGAAAGATGTGGGATGGGAAACTGCTGCGCCGATCCAGGATATTGCAAGTGATGCAATAAATAAAAAGAGTACACATCAAAAAAAATCAGAAACAAAAAACATTCTGTCCGCGCCTAACAAAAAAGAGCGAAAAACTTTATTGAACCCTACTGATGAAACGCAGGTGAGGAATATAAACGGCCATGATCTCAAGTTCACCAATCTCAGTAAAATTTACTGGCCAAAAGAAAAAATTACCAAGCGCGACATGTTGAATTATTATTACCAGGTAGCTCCTTATATGTTGCCATACTTTAAAGACCGGCCTCAAACGCTCAATCGCTTTCCGCATGGCATCAACGGTGAAAGCTTTTATCAAAAAGATGTCAAAGGCAAGGTGCCGGCCTGGATGGCTACCTTTCCCTATCATAGTGAAGCCGATGAACGTGATAAAGAGTTTCTGGTTGTAAGTAACGAGGCAAGCTTGTTATATATAGCTGCACTTGGATGCATAGAAATGAATCCGTGGAATAGTCGCACACAAAAACCGGACAATCCCGACTGGTGCGTTATTGATCTTGACCCGGATAAAAACCCATTTGACCAGGTTATAAAGACTGCACAAGTGACAAAGCAGGTCCTCGACAGCCTAGACATTCCTTCATATTGCAAGACCTCGGGCTCAACGGGCTTACACATTTATATCCCGTTAGCTGCGAAATACACTTACGAACAATCGAAAGAATTTGGAAGAAGTATTGTGAAGCTGGTGCATGCAGAGCTGCCATCTTTCACGAGTATTGAAAGATATACTGAGAAACGAAAAGGAAAACTCTATTTGGATTTTTTACAAAATCGTCCGCAGGCAACGGTGGCAGGACCTTATTCCCTACGCCCTAAACCCGGAGCTCCCGTTTCAACACCTTTACATTGGGAAGAGGTGAAGAAAGGAATGCGGATACAGGACTTCAATATCTTCAATACTGTACCTCGGCTAAACGAGATTGGCGATATTTTCAAACCCGTAATAGGCAAAGGGATGAATATGGAAAAAGCAATAAAGAAAATTAATGAAACACTTAAATAGGATTGAACAATGATCTATGCGCTTCCTATGTTTCTACGTGCCTATGTGGTAAATTTTTTTCACCACATAGACACATAGAAACATAGCAATTCACATAGGACAATATTATTTTTTCTTAATTACTACTTTCCTTGCTTCCACCCTGTCTTTATGCACAACACGAACAATATAGGTTCCGGTTGGCATATTCGTGGTAGGAATGTTTTGAAGATTTTTTCCTTTCACGAAAGTCATTTTGCGTTCGAAATAAATTCTGCCACTGATGTCCATCATCTGCAGGGTTCCTTGCTCGGTTTCTGGAATAACATATTCAACCCTGGTCATTGTAGGCTCTGAGCTATTGACGCTGAAGAACTGGCTGTTCGACTGCATATTAAGCGTAAGGATATTGCTATAGGTTACGCTGCCATCAAGACTTACAATTCGTAACCTGTACGACGATTTACCCGGCCACGGGCTATTAAAATCGAGGTTATAGATAGACAGTGCGCGACTATCTCCTTTCCCATCTACTGAATCAACCGGCTCAAACTCCTCGCCATTTCGGGAACGTTCTACTACAAAATAATCGCTATTGATTTCATGATTGGTGTACCACACGAATTCCACTTCGTTTCTCCATGGAATCGCCAGGAAGTATCCTACATCAATTGGATTTTTGAAAAACCGCATGTCATATCTCGCCTGAACCGGATAGTGATCTGTCGTTGTTGTTGCATAACCGCTGACCATAGTGCTTACATACGTCAGTATCCTGGCTGATCCTGGAACATAGGCTACTCCCATCTCATTAGACGCCACCTGGTGGTCGATCACGTTATCAAATGATACAGTTGACCGCTGACCTGCACGGCTCAATGGCAATGTTAATAGATTATAATCGATAGAGTCGTTGATCAAATTAATATATGAACTGATATTGCCAGGAATGTTTGGTGCTATTGTAGAATCAAGATCATCATTAAAATCACCCAACAGGATAATATTCGCGAAAGGATAATAAACATCAAGACTATCTTTCAATTCATCAATTCCCTGTTTCCTACGTTCCCATGATTCAACCCTTTCTGCCACCGTTCCTGTATTTGCCTTGGCATGTATCACTACGAAATTCACCGTGTCCGTAACTCCTTCAAGTGTCACCTCCGCTTTCATCAGATACGGGAATCGTCCACTCGACCATGCATTATATGCTTCGGCACTTCCTCCGAAACGAAGCACACCATAAGTCTGCAAATTTTTTATTACCGATATTTTATACACAAAGGCAAGTTTTTGAGCGGATGGATAATCCGGATCATTGACATCATCAGCACGGGAAGAGAAGTCAGAGATGGTGTATGCATACCCCGGCATATTGTCAACCACTTGCTTAAGCTTCGCTGTGTCGACCACTTCAGCTAGCGCAAAAATATCAGCATTTAGTTTTTGTAATATGGTGTTGACATTCTGCTGTTGCAAGGCCTCGTTAGTTGGTCCAAACTCGGTGCTGCCGAACCATTCAATGTTCCAGTTCACAACTTTCAGTGCGCGAAGACTGCTTCCAAACAGCGTTAGAGCAGTGGTATCGAGATTGACAGAAGTAACTTTGATTTTGCCGGAAAAATCTTTATTTGGTACAGAAGGATCAAATCGTGCGAATATTTTCCGGTTTGCCGATTCTGCAGTGTTCATCGCGATAGTGATACTCTTGCTGAAGTTGATGCTGTCCATAGAAACAGAGAATCCGATCGGAGCTTTAATTGTAAGATCGCCCTGTAAGTTATAAGCATTTACAGTAAACGGCTGAGCAGCGCTCTTTCCACCTGCCTGAACATAATCAAAATCTAACTCGGCGGGTTTAATGATCATAGCCGGGTTTGGAGCCGTAGCCGAGTTTGTTATCACGAAGTCATCTACCGTCCACCGTGCTGCACCCACTAACGCTGAAGACGTATATATAAAGGCGATATATACCTGTTGATTTTTAAATGCACTAAGATTAATATTTTCACTCGTTGTCCATACATCCGTATCAATTTCTGGTAACCTTCCCGAAATTTCTGTCCAGGTAAAATCTTTCGGATTACCAATTCCATCATAATCATTAGACACCATCAACCTTAATGGAGGCCCGGCAAATCTTGTTCTGGTCGCAAAGCGCAACAACGGATAGTCAAATGTTGAGAGATCAAACGCCGGTGAAACCAACCAATCCTCATTATCTTGCGCGGTCCCTGAGAAACCATTGATCTGGATTGCATTTCCCGTTTGCCCAAAGGTCGTACATGCCCATACGATTGGACCTGTAACACTGTATTGCCTAAACCCTCCTGACAGCGATGTGCCTGAACAGTTATTAAAATCAAAGGAGAGCTGCTGAGGACCCGTCGTGAATGTCCATCCGGTATTACCGGAGAGACCTGCGAATAAGTTTCCAGTTGCATCTCTAACTGCACCTGCATCTATCTCTATATTATATGAACGTAGGGCTTGCAATGAGGCGGTTATTGTTAAAACGGTTCCTGTTATTTGAACGGCTGGCGACAGTACCGAAATGACCTGCTGCGAACCGTTAGTAGTATTATATATGATAATATTTCCGGTGTTGGCTACAATTGTTTCATCGAAAGCGATTGAAATAACCGTGGAAGGCAATACATCAGTTGCATTATTTAAAGGAGTGAGGGTTTTTATTATAGGCGGTGTTGCGTCGACACCACCAGTTGTGATGGAGAAATCGTCGATCGCAAGACCAAGGTGCTATTGATT
>DAINQQ010000293.1:0-5351 GCA_036742645.1 Flavitalea sp. | reverse complement strand
AAAATTTTGCATTTTAATTTGTGAGGCATTTCTGACAGCGTTTTTTTGAAGTTCTTGTACTACCGCCTTTTCCTCTTCTACACGCACAAGCCCGTCAGCAGCCAATTTCCTCTGCGCCTGGGCCTCCCGGGCGCTGTCGACAGCAATCCGCTTTTGTATCCCAAGGGACTCGGCGGCCTGCATAGCCAGTTTCGTTTGTTCGCCGGCCTCCTTGCGTGCTTTAAAAGCCCAAATCGCGAAAAAGACTGATATCAAAGTTGCCGCTGCAAAAATCCGGAACATTTTCCTTCTTGTTTTTTCCTTCTGAACTCTCTCCATTTCTTCCCGCAGCTTTAATTCCTTTGCGTTTATTTCCTGCCTGTGTTTTATAGCACTTGTTTCCAGGAATGCCAGGTTACTTTGATAAATTTGGTTATGAAGGGAGTCATTGTTTACATTTTTCGGAAGTTGATGATACCTGCTTGCCCACATTGCATTATTAGGATATTGGACTCTCCATGCCAGTAGCTCTTCCAATAATATGCCTCTTACAAATTCAGTACTGTCTTTTTTTTCGTTAAACTCACGCCGATCATCGAGTGTTTTATAAAGCTTGCCAAGCTCAACCTCTTCGGTGATCCATTGATGGAGACGACTCCAATTACGCATAAGACTTTCGTGGGAAATATCCATCATGAGTCCAGGGTATAATGCAGTATTTACCGGGGGCATTAGGAATGATGTATCAATGTCCCGGAAATAGTCAATAACCAGGTCCACTTCTTCGCGGGTCGCATCGAGAGATTCTGAAATGGCATATAAATATTTCAATTCGATCGGTCTCCTTCCTCCTTTTTGGTCGCTGCTGGCATCAGTCAGTGCCTGGAAAATGATTTTTGCTATTTTTTGCTTTTTTGAAGGATGCACATTACTACTGCCGCTTTCACGCAATTCCATATACTTACTCTCGGCGTGATTTGCGAGGGCCAGCTCCATCCCGCCGGTTTCTTTATAGTGTTCGGAATTTATTTCAGCGTTGGGACCGCTCGCGATTGCGTGCTGATAGGTGCGCATCAGCGCATGCTGGAGTAGAGGAAGCTGGTCGAGGTTTTCCTTTAGTTTATTTTCATCGATCTCGTTGATCAATAGTTCTACTAAACCCGGTGAAATTTTTTTTCCTGTCAAACTCACCGGACCAACTACCACTTCTTTTAATTGTTGTCTCGAAAGTTGTGGAACAAGATACTGCCCTTTATTAATTGCTTCAGGTAGACCACGATATTTTACACAATCGCCCAAAAACTCCGACCTCATTGTAATAATCACATAGATGGAGCCTTCAGCATTCATCGACGCCTTCAGGAGCAGGTTGACAAAATAACTTTCAATGTTTTCATTTTCCAGGTCTTTCCTGTCAAACCGGAACAGTTCTTCAAACTGGTCAACGATTATGATCAAGTTAGCCTTCTCACTCACTGGCTTTCCCGAATTCAGGAGCTCATCAACTTCAAGAATACCAAAAATTGAGTTGCTCAGAGTTGGATAAACGGTCTTGAAATTTTCATACAGAACTTCTTTGTGTTTTCCCGGGTCCTTTGTCCTGGAAAGGGCAACTGCCAGATTTTCCACAGGGTTCTTGCCAGGCCTGCAGATTGCGATGTTCCATCTGGTTCCTGCTTCATGCAAATAACCTCCGAAAAGCTGTGGTATTAAACCCGCCCGTACAAGCGAGGATTTCCCTGTACCTGAGCTGCCAATAACTGCCAGGAAATGATTTTCTTTAAGTCTCTTTATTAACTCCTCGGCCTGACCATCGCGACCTTTAAAGAGTTGAAATTCGGAGGTCTTGAAAGGCCTTAGCCCTGGGAAAGGTCTTTGTTTGATCTTTTCCTTTTCCAGGATAGAAATTTTACTGCCATCTTCCTGGAGGTCGAGATAGAATTCGTCCAGCTGAAAACGAAATTCCTCAACAGGGTAGTCTGGTTGGTTCATTTTCTTCCATTTTGAAGTCGTTCAAGGAAATTTTTTACACCGAAATCCAGGTCGGACTTTCCTTTGATGGTTATAAACGCGTTTTTACTGATATCACGATCAATCTTTTTGTCGATTTCAGGTTCATCCACGCAGATTGCCTTTGATTTTGTAAATCCGGCATCTAATAAAATCGACTGGCGATAAGCAAACCATTGCGGATCCGCAGTTCCATAGAAAATAAATCCGCCTTCACATTTGTCCAGATCTTCTTTTTCTTTTTCGAGGGTCGACAAGGGAGGACTAAACCTGACAGTAAGATTTTCATTTTCTTCAATCTTCGTTTTTAGTTTTATCCTTAAATCGCAATCATGATCCTTCATAAAATCATAAAACATGTATACCTTTTTTGCCGGTGAAAAAGACTTCTTTAGTTGGTCGATCTTTTTTTCCTTTTCACTATCGAGGTAGTTAATAAGCTCGAAAATGTTATCATAGTCGTTTCCTACTGCTATAGGGTTCATTGTAACCTCTTCATCCAGGCTGGCCTTCAGGTCAGAACTTAGCAGCCACATGATGCTTTTGAAAAATGTCGAAGTTTCCCTGAGTTTCCTCGCGTGGTCGTACTGAATTTGATCGAGGCCTTTTTTCAGGTCATCGCTGGAAGAGATAATATGAATTGAATAAAGGGATTTACTCATTGTGGCCTTGAGGGTTTGAATCGTTTCCTGTTCATTCCTGGTCATTATCTCAGCGGCTTCCTTAATTCCGGGAACAATTTCATAAGACCAGTTTTCATATTTTATTTTGCCCTCGACCTGTATGATTAAATCTCTTCGTTTTTTTCTTCCCTCTTCAGAGGAAGGAATCGACAAAAAAATCTGGTTGTTCTTCATGAGACCTTCGATAGTTTTGGCATCACCGGCTTTCGTGGCATCGTCTTCAAACAAGGAGTTTGAAATATTTCTTTGGGTCTGTATTTCAAAAGCTATTTCATTCAGATGTTGAACGATTTCGGTATAATGTCGCCACTTTTCTTCTCCCATGTCCGAGATAAAGTTCATATTACGAGGCAGTCCCTGCAGACTTTTAATTTCAGGATAGTTATCCAAGAAACATTTCCTTGTAAAAATCGGAATTAACCGGCATTGGTTGGATACATGCCTTTTCATCGCGATGCTCAACTCTTTTTCTTTGATGTATCTTGAATTAAGAAAAGACTGGCTAACCATTAATAGAACGATATCAGCGCTATTTAGACTGTTCTTTATTGCATCGTCCCAGTCGCTTCCTGGAGAAATTTTTTCATCGTACCATATATTAATATTTGAACAGTTTTGTTCATTTAAGTATTTGAGTAAATCTGTGAGATAGGGTTCCGATTCCTGGTGCGAATACGAAATGAATAGATTAAGGTTTCCCATATAATGTGGCTTTGTGAGAAGTTCTATCTTTCTGAATGACTCTGCTGATCGTTGGTAACTATTGGCTTTTTGCCGATCGACGAATGACCTATGGCGTCAATTTCCGATTTGAGGAAAATCGTGTAAGACGTGTTTAAGGTCGGGTTGAATGTGCCTAGCGAAGCGATTAAAGCCTTGCGTTGGTTTCCAGAAGTTACGATCAAATTCCGCTACCCGTTAGCGTGAAACCGAGGACGAGATTTAGGGTCTATCCAGGATATATAGGTCGATCAATAAAGTTAGTGGGTATTTCTGTGATTCCCAATACCCTAAATAGGGTATCAGTGCTATTTAGATACAGAACGGAGACAGCCTGAGACTAAACGTCAACAACGGCAACTGTCGTAAGTTTTTTGAGTAAATTTTTCTTTTTGTGAAGCGAAAATAGAATCTGTACAATTTTAGTGGTCCTGTAATAACTTTTGAATTCTTGATTTTTTTTCCCATTCCTGAACGTCAAGATAATGAAGGATGGTGTAGACTTTTGAGTTCAGCTGTTTTGAAAGGTTATCTGAATGCAATAAGAAAATTGCCACCTGTCCCACAAATGGTTTTGGGGATTGATACCAACGAACATCATCGCTTGAAGCATAGTAAACAGCAACCGTTCCCTTAATTTTTTTTCCTTTTAACACCTGCTGTACCTGGATCACCGCCTTGCGAATAAGTGGATCATGTTCAGAAATATTTTGACGCATTGTAGTATCCGGGATGTTGGTTGAAAGTACCTTTCCACTAATAACCAACGCTGCTTTTCCCAGTGCTTCTTTTAAGCTGTCTCTTTGATAGTTACCAGTTAATGACAATGCTGGTTCGAAATCATCGGGCCAGCCCGATTGAAGTGTGAATTGAACAAAAGCAAAGAGGGCCATCGGAATCAAACTGCATGCGGCTATTGCTCTACCATATTGATTCCTGGTAAATGAAAAGAGATTCATCTGATTGACAAAATTATAACTTCACGAAAGTATCCCCTTCAAGGTACTATATGTCGGAGTAATTGGATGTGATAAAGGGTTAAGAAGAAAAATGACGCGAGACATTACCGTAAACGATTTTTTCTTTGCGCCGTTGCGTGAACATTCTCGGAAAGACTCAAAGACGCAAATTGGAACCTACAGTTTCATGACTCCTTTAAAACTCATTGTCCGCTGTATTGAGTAACCATCCACCAAACCTTGTTCCATTTGGTTGCATCATCGGTGCCGACAGAGTGGTGCCCGAAAGACGCAGGATGCCAATACCCCACGGGCTTGTTACCAATATATCTACGAGTGTGCCTGCAGTATATTTTCCTACGGATCCAAAGCGATTGTCACCGGTGTTCAGCAGCCACCCGCCAAAGCGTGTTCCATTGGGTTGCATCATAATCGTTGAGAATGTTGCACCGGACAGTTTAAACATGCCAATCCCCCATGGACTTTTTACCAGGAGTTCAGGACGCCCGTCACCATCATAATCGGCAGCAGGTCCAAATTCATTGTCCGCCGTATTCAACAACCAACCTCCAAAACGAGTGCCATTGGGCGCCATCATCGGTGCTGACATGGTTGCACCTGATTGCTTTAATATACCAACCCCCCATGGACTGGTAACCAAAATTTCAGCTCGTCCATCACCATCATAATCTGCAGCGTGACCAAAGGTATTATCCCCGGTGTTTAAAAGCCAGCCACCAAAGCGAGTACCATTTGGCTGCATCATAGGTGCTGTTAGTGTAGCTGCAGAAAGTTTTAAAATACCAATGCCCCAGGGACTGGAAACAAATAATTCGCTGCGACGATCGCCGTCGAAATCGGCTGCCGGCCCAAAGTTGTTATCGGCTGTGTTGAGTAGCCATCCGCCGAACCTGGTTCCGTTTGGAGCCATCATAAGTACATTAAAAGTTGCGCCGGATTGTTTTAAAATTCCGACTCCCCAGGGGCTCATAATAAAAAT
>DAINQQ010000292.1:0-5388 GCA_036742645.1 Flavitalea sp. | reverse complement strand
CAGGTTGCCATAAAGACACGAAGGCACAAAGAAGGCGAAGACATTCATAGATTCGGAGATAAATAAAAACCGCTGTTACAATCCCTTCATTGCGTACCTTGAAATGACAAAAATATTAGTGGATGATCCCTGCATTGCGCAAAGCGTATAACGAAACTTTTACTAAGGAAAAATATGAAGCTTTTCTTAGGGATCTGAATAGTAAGCATCCAGGAGCAATCGAATTCAGGGTAGCAGAAACACCTGTTTTTGTAAGTAATAAATTTTCGAGAAAAATGATCGACGCTTGTGAAAGCATCGTCGATTTCATCAAAGCGCCTAACTTTAAAGCGCTGACAGAAAGAAGCATTCCTCCGCATGAAAGAACGGCTAATGAAAACGAACGTAGCCATATGATCGCTTTTGATTTTGGTGTTTGCACCAATGAACAGGGCGAACTCGAACCGCAGCTCATAGAAATGCAGGGCTTCCCTACCCTATACGCTTTTCAGAGTTATTATCCTGAAGTACTTTCTAAGCATTTTGACATTCCCGAGAATTTTAGTCATTACCTAAATGGCTATAGCAAAGAATCTTATTTGAAGGACTTACAAGAAGTGATCGTCGATGGCGAATCTCCAGAAAACGTTATTCTGCTTGAAATAAAACCTCACGAACAAAAAACAAGGATTGATTTTTATTGTACCCGGGATTACCTGAATATTCAACCTGTTTGTATTACCGAATTGATACAAGAAGGAAGGCAGCTGTTTTATATGTTTAATGGAAAAAAAATATTGATCAGGCGAATTTATAATCGCGTGATCTTCGACGACCTGAATGCGCATAAGGAAAAGCTCGGAAAATTCGTTGACATTACACAGGATCTTGACGTAGAATGGGTACCACATTCGAACTGGTTTTATCGGATCAGTAAGTTTACGTTGCCATTTATCCGTCACCCGTATGTGCCGCAAACTTTCTTCCTGAATGAAATCAAGCAGCTACCGCCTGATCTGGAAAATTTTGTCTTGAAACCTCTTTTCTCATTTGCGGGACAAGGTGTAGTCATTGATATAACCCAACAGGATATCGACAATGTTAACGATCCGGAGAATTGGATTCTTCAGCGAAAAGTAAAATATGCAGATGCGATCCCTACACCCGATGTTCCTGCAAAGGCTGAAATCAGGATTATGTATTTATGGAAGAATGAATGGCAACGTCCAAAGGCTGTTACCAACCTGGCGCGGCTTAGCAAGGGAAAAATGATTGGTGTGAGATATAATAAAGACAAGGAATGGGTAGGCGGAACCGTTGCCTACTTCAATCAGGATGCAAAGGATGAATAAGATCGGTTACACTGAAGTAAAGGGATAAAACCCTCTGCGGAGCTTTGTGGTTTGAAGTTTTTCAACGCAAAGAGCGCAAACTGAGTGCAAAGGTTTGCAAGGATTGAACCAAACTAATTTTTATGACGCTGTATGAGCGTTGTTAAGTAAACGACATGCTACACCTTAAAGACATTCCATCAAAAGAACTCGCAGCAGGAATCAATGGAAAATATTTACATGGGTCTGCAATCACATTTGGTTATGTGACCATAAAAGCCGGTAGTATACTGCCGGCACACCATCATATCCATGAACAAATCACATTTGTAGTGGAAGGAGAACTTGAAATGACGATTGGGAATGAGACCTTCACGTTAACTGCGGGAACTGCGCATGTAATCTCATCAGGCGTAACCCATTCAGCTATTGCGAGAAAAGACTGTACTGTAATTGATGTATTTTCTCCAGTGAGAGATGATTACCGATAGTTGCGCTTATCAAGGGAACTTTTCAATTGTTGGAATGATAACTCTTTTAAGCAAGCGACTTGTGTAAAACTACGGTCGTTGAACGTTAAATCGAACTCCAATAAACCCTCTTAATCCCTGGTTCGGCGCGTATACATATGTTGGATCAAAAGTCAGCGCATAGGGATTGTCAGCCGTTCGGATTACTTTTCCATCAGGATGATATTCCACTTGCTTGTCGAATGGGTCGTTGGTCCGGGCAATAATAAAAGAGTTATTTTTTGCAGGCGTCCAATTCAATAAGTTTTTTACGCCTCCGTAAAGTTCCCATTGCTTACCAAACTTTTTTGTAAGCTGAATGTTTTGAATACTCCAAACCGGCGAATATGCATGTCTCGGATCAAAATCACTAATCAACGGAAGTTTCATTGGACCATATATGTTCCCGGTATAATCAATAGATGCGCCCAATCTGTGAAAGCTATAAGATAACAACCATGTGCCACTCCAATTCTCTATTAACAACGGCATCGTTTTTTTTAACTTGCCACTTGTTTTTTCGGCACGTGTTACGTCCTGTAGCGTAACACCCATCAAAGCTTTGAACCGGCTTGAAACATTATAATCAATATTCACACTAAATCCTTTCGACCCGGCATAGCCATCAAGATTTTTGTAAATGATTTTATTGGGATCAGACTCGTAATCAGGAAAGATTTGATTCGTAAAGTGGGTATACCATAACGACGCATCTATACCGACAAAACTATTCAACATCGGAATTCTTGAAGTATAATTCAGGTTAACATTGTAGCTGCGCTCTGGCTTCAACCGTTCTTTTATGACAACTTCACGTGCCCCTGTTAAGGCCGCATGGTCTTCCGTAAAGAGGTTTACAACCCTGAAACCGGTTCCAGCATTCATTCTTATCACATTATTTTTGTCCAGACTGATCTTATAGGCAAGCCTGGGTGTGAAAATATTACCGTGAACCGAGTGATGATCGTACCGTACTCCCAGCAGAAGCTTTTGTGAATTGGTTAGCTTGATTTCATCTTGCAGAAATAATCCGGGTAAAAGAATCTTATCCGGTTTGTTTATTTGTTTAACTGAATCGGCCGTTGCGGTGGAATTGTCGTCATAGTACGTATAACGCACGGCTACTCCTGCAAGCAGATCGTGTCGCTCACTGATTGTTTTGTCCCAGGTGAGCTGACCAAATCCTATGTATTGTTTGCCTAGATAAGGAGTAGTTCCATAATAAGAATCCTGGTTGTGGTAATTGTATGAAAAGGAAAACAACAATTTCTCCTTAACGGGTAATTGATAATTTCCAAGTAATTCAAGTCTTGTTGTATAAATGCTTTCCCCGTAAATACTATCTGTTCCCCTGAACTTATCGGTATATCTCATATCACCACCCCATCTGTCTTCATAGAACACCCTTGCAGCGATATTGGCCAGCCGGTTTTCAGATCGTTGTAAACTCCACTTATTGAACAAGGAAATCCGGTGTTGAAGAGTCACATCTGTAAATCCATCCTTGTTCTTATCAACAGGGTTCTGGTAATTGAAATAATTAATGCCAAGCAAGGAATATGCTTTGTTTCCAGCCCTGAATTTTACGCCGATATCGGCAGAATGTTCGTGCCAGCTTGTGGTCATAACATCAGTTGATACCAGCGGCGCCTTTATAGGATTTTTTGTGATGATATTTATTAAACCTCCAACAGCTTCAGAACCATATAAGCTGGATGCGGGTCCCTTTACTATTTCTATACGTTCAATTAAAGAATTCGGAATACCAAATAAACCGTACACAGTTGCCAAACTACTAACGATCGGCATTCCATCAATTGTTACCATTGTATAAGGTCCCTCCAGGCCATTTATGTGTATATCACCGGTATTACAAACGTTGCAATTGATTTGTGGCCTTACACCATTTACATTCTGCAACGACTCAAAAATACTTGGAGTTGGATTCTTCTTGAAAAACTGCGGTGAATACACTTCGACTGCGACTGGGCTTTGGAGTTTTGTAACCGGTTTCAAAGTCCCGGTTACCACAACCTCATTCAGAGAAGATGATTGAATATTCAGGTCGAAAGAAACGTCTACGGTATCATCTTCTATTTGTATCCTCTGCTCTGTGGGTTGGTAACCCACCGCGGAAACTTTAACGGTGTGCCGGCCTGACGGAATTCCCAAGAGCCGAAATTCTCCAAGACTGTCGGCAATCACTCCATGATGATTCGATGGTAAAGTTATATTCGCGCCTTGCACGGGTTGTCCGCCTGATAGAACCTTTCCCCTGACATGTCCTGTTTGTGAAGAAGAGCAGAGGAAACTAACTGCACTAAGTCCGCATAAAAAAGTTTTCTTTGCTGCTCTAAACATATTTTTAGGTTTGTCTAAATTTTTATTTAGACAAATATATAAATTGTTACCATTTCATCCAAGTTTTAAAATAAATCGGCTTTATTGCCAGAGAAAGGGAGCCAATCAATCGGTTACGTCCATTTTATTCGCCAACCGAGTAATAGCTTAATGTTCCAGACGTCGGAGATGTTGGTTAGGCCACGCCCTATCCCAAAATTGAGTTCGAGGCGAGGGTCGGCAAAAAGATCCATCACGGCATATAATTGATGAAACTGCTGCTTCCCGGGCGACCATTCAACAGCGTTGCCAACGTTTCCATAGTACTCGAATCCGGCAGCGACCGTGTTAATAAGATAGTACATTTTAAAATTTGGCGTGAATTCGAAGCCAGATCCATTCTGAAAAGCTTTTTCAAAATTGGGGTTAAATGAGAAGTACCATTTTCCAATTGTTTTGTCTATGATCGGCCGGATCTCCATTCCCCAATTGGTGAGAGAGGAATCGGCATCTTTCTCGAATCCAAGTTCAGCAGACAGGCTCAGGCCCACCGGTAACTTCCATTTTCCAGGAGCCATCACACGAGGACGGATATTGTTTCCAATATACTCTATCCTTCCATTATTGACTCTGGTAAAGACATAAAGGCCAAATTCGAAATTATCGGTTATCCCGGTTGTAACCTCCAGCGTTTCATGCAGTGGTCTAAATGATTCATTGCTGCGGGGACCGACAGCAGAAACATTTGAATGGAGCTCGATGATCATGCTTTTTTTCGGCATCGTTTGGGACGCGTACACCTGGATCTCATAAGCTTCCTGGCTGAAGACGGAAAAAGAGGCTAAAAGGGCCAAAACATTGAGTCTTCCTTTCATGAACACGCATAAAGAAACAAAAATAGACCTTAATGAAAAAAAGTGGGAAAATTAGTCTGCCATCTCTTGTCGATGTCTTCTTGGTCGCAGTTGTAAATAAATTTCAAACCCTACAGGCCGGTTACCATATAAGTCCGTTAATTCGGGGGCGGGGAAATTAACAGTTCCCTGGGCACCGAGTAAAATTTCTACGGGAGCAAAAGGTGCAATGTTGCGATTATATCCAATCGTCACTGCATGTATATCAAAGTTCTTATCTCCAAATGTTGATGCGAGATCTAATTCTTCAGCGGCTTTCTGAATAAACTCATAGCGGCTATATATCGCCTGTTTGGGGAACTGGAGATTATTTTC
>DAINQQ010000291.1:0-5399 GCA_036742645.1 Flavitalea sp. | reverse complement strand
GAATAACTGTCGTTAAGAGAAAAACAAGATTAACTCCTGCATGTCTGTATCGCGCGGAAGAAGAAAATACGAATAGTGAATAATAACCTTCCAGCACCCAGAAGAATATCATTCCTCCCATCAATATCAGTACCCTCTGCACAGGGGAGATAGTCTCCCAAAAGCTCATAAAAGATTCCATCATGGTAGCACGTTCAATTAGACATGCAAATTTACCCCGATTCCTTCATTTAAAATTTGCATTTATAGCATCTCCGTGCAGGCAATTTTGTGAATTTCCGTAATTAAAGACGTGCGATGGGAAAGTTTGGCAAGAGTTAAGAAACCTGATTGAGATTTTTGGAAGTATTTACTTCTTTGCGGCCCCTGGCGAGAACTTTCTGCCCTCTGCGGTTGAGTTTCTAACACACAAATTGCAGCGGGTGCGCAAAGGGCGCCGAGGGTTCAGACGTTATCGGGTAAGGATTCAGATTCAAAACCACAATCCGAACATTTATACACTTTTTTGAAGGGCAACGCATAATTTCCAAACAGCCAGGTTGTAAGCGCAGTGAACCAATTGGTAACGTTATTGGGTTGGGTAATATGAAGCACATTGGTCGACTTACATTTAGGGCAAACCACCGCCTCTTTGTAATCCTGCTCAAATCCGTTGATCAATTTCATAGCTCTTTCCACTTGCTCATCGTAGATCATCAATTTAATGCCCCCAATCGCATTCGATAAAATCGGATCGATTGTAACGGTATATTCATCCTGCAAATACGCCTTGATTCCCTCATCTTCGAGCCGCTGCAGCATCATGTGTGCCGGAATATAATTATCGTATGAACGAACAGGAATAAATGCCACGGCTTATAATGTTGTTTGTACTGATTGCTTCTAATAGCACCTATAATGTATACCTCAAGCGAGTCCCGCTCAACATGTTTTTGTTCAAGCCCGGGAAACGGAGACTCGCCCGAGATTCTCGAGAGAACGCTAAAATGTAACGTCTGTAAAGGCCCTCCTTAGGGAGGTTTGGAGGTTATGTTTTACGTATTCAACATCAACGGCATCACAAGCATCAACAACTCTTCACTGTCATCCTGCTCATTAGGTTTTATGATTCCTGCTTTGGTAGATGTTGATAGTTCTATGGTGACTTCCTCACTATCTGTCGCATGAAGCATCTCGATAAGGAACTTTGCATTGAATGCAATCTGCAGGTCTTCCCCGGTATACTGGCATTTCATGCGTTCGGTTCCTTCGAAAGAAAAATCGATATCCTGAGCGGCCAGTTGTAGTTCACTTCCGCTGATATTCAAGACAACCTGGTTGGTACTTTTGTTACTGAAAATACTCACGCGGCGTAGGGCGCTTTGAAAATCGTTTCTATTTACTGTGAGTTTGTACGGATTGTCTGCAGGAATCACCACTTTGTAATCGGGAAACCTTGCATCGATCAGGCGACAACTCATCTGGGTTGTTCCATGGACCACGAAAAGATGGTTGCTGTTATAATTTACCGTTAACTCATCCTCGTTAAGAGGTAAGGCTGACTTTAATAAGTTGAGTGGTTTTTTAGGAACGATCATTGAATCAGTCTTCGGGCAACTCACTTCACTTCTTTTGTACCGCACAAGGCGATGGGCATCGGTGGCCACGAATTGCAATCCCTTTTTATCCATCTCGAAAAACACCCCAGTCATAGCCGGACGCAGATCGTCGGTACTTACTGCGAACAGGGTTTTATTGATTGCAGTAACAAGCGCCGATGAAGAAACCGTAAAAGACGACGTATCATCCGCAACCGGTTCCTTCGGAAAGTTGTCAGGGTTTTCGCCCATCACCTTATACTTTCCGTTATCGCTCGTAATCTCAACACCAAAATTTTTATCAATAGTAAACGTGAGAGGCTGATCGGGGAGGTTCTTTAGTGAGTCGATCAATATTTTGGCGGGAATACATACCCGTCCTGTATCCTTCGCTTCGATATCCATCTGAACTTTCATCACGGTTTCGAGGTCGGTAGCAACCACTGTAAGCCTGTTCTTATTCACATCGAACAAAAAATCTTCCAGGATTGGCAATACTGTATTTGCATTAATGACGCCGCTAATCTGTTGGAGTTGTTTCAATAAAGCCGAAGACGAAACGATAAACTTCATGCTAATAAAATTGTGGATGAATTCAGCAAACCTACATGAATTTTAGTAATGAACCATCTCACTACACAAATTGGGGCCGTTTGCAATCTGCCCTTTCAAAAACCGATTTTCAAAGGATAAATATAGAATTATGAACGATAGCTTTGGACCGAATTTGTGAACATCCGGACTCGGGAAATGTTGATTGTTTTTCTAAGCCCGGTCCGCTTATTGTTTGGGAGATAAGCGGCTTTATGAGATATTTGGAGTAGTGAGGGGTGAGTTGCCAGTTGTGAGTCGTTCCTGGTTAATGGTGACTGGTTATGGGCATACTGTGAAATCCTTAACGGACTTTGTTCACCACTAACAACTCACAACTTACCATTAACCATTCACTACAGACAATTCACGAATCACCATTCACAATCTTAACATGGTGTTTGATAGATTATTCGCCTGGCGTAAAAAGAAGAAAGTCGTTCCTGATATTGTTTTTGGCCGGTATTCCGATAACAATAAGAACGTTGCTAAGGTTAGCCGCTGGACTGAAGGCGATAATTTATTCAAACAACAAAAGTATCATGAGAGCTTCGATGCTTTTTTCGATTATCTGCAGGATGACGACCTTCAAAATATCGTGTATGAAAGGAATGAAAACGAAGGCAGGTTTCATTTTTACCAGGGATCAAAAATAGTTAGGGGTGATTTTAATAAGGAACGTTTCCAGGCGCAGGTTGCACTGGCCAGGATGCCTGAGCCAAGCGTTGCTGTGATGAGGCGATTGCTTGAAATGAATTTTAACCTGTACTATAGCCGCTACGCCCTTGATGGCGACCGGCTCTGTATGCGTTTTGATAGCGAGGTCGAGACAGCCAATCCGAACAAATTGTATTACGGCTTGAAAGAGCTTGCAACAAAAGCTGACAAACAGGATGATCTCCTCGTGGAAGAATTCACTTTATTAGAGGCATTCGATACAGAACACATCATTCCGATCTCTGATGCCGAGAAGGAAGTGAAATACAACTTCCTCCAGAAATGGATTAAAGAAACCCTGGAGTATGTTAATACAGTAGACGTCGAGAAATTTTCGGGCGGAATCGCGTATCTCTTGCTGACACTCTCCTTCAGAATCGATTATCTTATCACCCCCGAAGGCAGGTTGTTACATGAGCTGGAGAAGATTGTTGATATCTACTACCGCAAGGATGAAAAACCGATTACCGACAAGAATAATGGAATGATTGAAGGATTTAAAAAAATCCTTGACCGCCCAAAGGACCAGATATTTCCTTTTCTCTTCCGGTCAAAGCATGTGTTTTCAATCGTTACTCCGCAAAACCACAAAGTTGTATCAGACGCTATCAATAATGCGGCATTGAATATGGTGTGGTACCGCGACAATAATCACCAGTTCATCGCGAACAAGGTGTTGGAGTATGGATTTGCTTTTTGTCAATACTCTTACAGTTTGCCGAAACCGCTCAGCGATCTCTTCTGCTTATTTATACAGGTAAATTACGGCGAGTTTTTTAGCGCGCTTGGTTTTTCCGAGACCCTACACGATCCGGCGCTCAACCGTTTCGACCAGGAAGAAATCGAGGGAGAAATCGAAGAGATCGTTGAGACGTGGAGAAAGAAATACCTGAAATTACAATTCAAGGTAAAGAACCTGCGATATGATAATCTCGTGTCGTTCAATCACAGTTTCACAACCGAAATTGCAAATATGAATTTCGACGCCTAACAAGAGAATATGGAATTCCAGGATATCATAGAAAGCTTTCAACCGGCAATCATACAGATCGCTACCAAATCGAGTACCGGTACAGGATTTTATTTGAAACAATACGACGTGATCGTTACCAACGAGCATGTGGTTGGTATGGAGGGTGAAGTGGCAATCACTGGAAAGGCATTTCACAAAACGCTTTCGAGAGTGTGGTATCTTGATAAGAAACATGACCTTGCTTTCATCCAGGGACCACGCGGAATTCCTTTTCCCGATTTGAAACTTGGTAACTATGAAGAGCTGAAGGATGGTGACGAAATCATTGCCATAGGGCATCCGTATGGATTGAATTACACTGCAACACAGGGTGTAATCTCTAAAGTTGACCGCATTCGGCAGGGAATGAAGTTTATCCAGATTGACGCCGCTATCAATCCTGGAAACAGTGGAGGACCATTAGTGAATGAGCGGGGTGAGGTGATAGGAGTGAATACTTTTATTATTAAGGGAGGTGATAACCTTGGATTCGCATTGCCGGTAAGTTACCTGGTGAGCGCACTCGATCTCTATGCTCTTCATAAAGGAATTGCGGCGGCGAGATGCCCGAGCTGTGATTTCCTGGTACTCGCTTCAAATATTGAATCGAAAAAATATTGTCCTGCCTGCGGTACTGAAGTGAAGCTTCCGGAGTTATCCGACAAAGAATTACAACCGCTCGGTGTTGCAAAAACGATCGAGGAGATATTGAAAGATCTCGGCAAGGATATCAAGCTATCACGCGAAGGCAACAACCGATGGGAGGTCAGGGAAGGAAACGCGAAGATTAAGATATCATATAATGCAGATAATTTTTTTATTACTGGCGATGCATATCTCTGCCAGCTTCCACAGGATGCTTCAATGATTAAACCGTTATACAAGTTTTTGCTTGAAGAAAATTCCCGCACACATGGATTGGTATTAAGTTGCGTGAACCAGAATATTATTCTATCCTGCGTTTTGTACGATCTTGACCTCTCCAAGGAAAGCGGAGCCACGATTTTTCAAAATCTCTTCAGCAATGCAGACACGTACAACAATTTGTTGAAAAACGAATATGGGTGTATTGCGAGACTCGAAGAGTGAAGCGATAAGGTCTTTATCGTGGCTCTTCATTTACAGGAATGTACAAGACCTTATAGGTTTTAAGCAGCCCAACCACAGACCTATAAGGTCGTATTAGTGATGCTGTATCCGCCAGAATGGTTCATGCAACCTTATATTTTCTAAGCAGGCCAACCATTAACCTATCGGGTCTTATTCATGAAGCTGGATCCAGAAAAATGCTTCCTGCAACCTTATAGGTCTTACGCAAGGCCACCATAAACGTATCAGATCTTATTGGTGGCCCTGTAATCCGCAAGAATGTTTCATGCAACCTTATAGTTTCTAAGCAGGCCAACCATCAACCTATCGGGTTTTATTCGTGACGCTGTCTCAGAAGAATGCTTCCTGCAACCTTATAGGTCTTACGCAAGGCCACCATAAACGTATCAGAT
>DAINQQ010000290.1:0-5427 GCA_036742645.1 Flavitalea sp. | reverse complement strand
ACTCGTAAAAACAGGACGCGGAAGTGAACAGTTACTACAACCACCACCTGAAGGCCTTGCCAATTATTCTATTTTTAATGATCTTTCAGATGCACTGCATGCAATCCAGAATACTGACAACAATTCAACTAATGTGTAACAAGTTTATTTAATCGACCAATACTTTTTCAGGCTTAATTATAAATTTAGTGAGGTCAATTCCCAGATACGGTTGATCCTTAATCGCCTTTACGATCATATGTTCAAGCATAAGGTGGATATCCTCAACATGCTCAATGATATTGCTCTTTACATGAATATTAATGTCAACCATCGATCCTAAGCGGCCACCATCGAAGCCAGTAAATGCGATCGTTGTTACAGATTCGCGTTTCGCCTCATCAATGGCGTTTAACACATTCTGCGAATTACCGCTGGCAGAAATGCCGATAACAACATCACCTGGCTGTATCAAATTCATCAGTTGTTTAGCGAATACATTTTCATAACCTTCATCATTGGCATAGGCTGAGAAAATTGCCATATTATCTGTTAATCCGAGCGCCCGATAGTGAGGCAAATCTTCATGCCGGGTATTCTTAGCCAAATCACACACAAAATGAGTTGCGGTCGAGGCCGACCCGCCGTTACCCATAATAAACACTTGATTCTTCTGCATGCGAGCACGTTGTAGTATTTTGATCACCTCAGCAATTAATTCGTGAGGCAGTTGATCGATCGTGTGATGGAGAGTTGAGATATAGTTTTGAATGTTTTCCATTTCAGCCTGCTATCTATTTTTTATTTGCAGTGAGCGCCTGTAATTAAAAATTACCTTGGTCCCATCTGATTCCAATCGGAAAGGCAGTTCCTGCAAATCGCCTAGCGCGCTCCGAACAGACTTTTGCTTTTCGTAGGGAACATAAAGAAGGAGGAAGCCTCCGCCTCCCGCTCCCGCAACCTTACCACCAATTGCCCCAGCCCGTTGCGCAGCTTCATAAATATCATTAATACGCCCATTACTGATCGTACTGGAAAGTCGTTTTTTCAATTCCCAGGATTGATTTAATAACGCTCCAAAAGAATCGAAGTCTTCTGATTCGATATAAGCCCGGGCTTGATAGGCCATTTGCTTTATCTCGCGCAGTTCTATCAGGCGGTCTTTAATATTGCTTTGTTGTTCTTGCAATACCGAATCTGCTTTACGACTGATACCGGTGTAAAACAAAAGAAAGTTATCGTTCAAAGCACGATGCGCTTCTGCATAAATCTTTACTTTTTCGACACTAACTTCCCCATCTTGCTTGAATTCAATGAACCGTAAGCCTCCATACGCCGCAATATATTGATCCTGAATACCAATAGGCTTCTTAAGAGTATCAATCTCAATTCCACAGGCTTCACGCGCCAGCCGATCAGCAGAAACAATTTCACCAGAATATGCATAAAGCGCGTGCAAGGCGCCCACAGTAACTGTACTGGATGAACCCAGCCCAGAACCTTCGGAAGGAATATCACCCATTGTAGTGACTTCAAGTCCCTCATGTATTCCTGTTAGTCGCAAAGATTCGCGTATTAAATCATGATGAATACTATCCAAATCATCGACCATTTCAGTTTGGGTGTATCCGATGCGTAATTTCTTATCGAAACGTTCTTTGACTGTAACAAAAATATATTTATCGATCGCGGAACTTAAAACACACCCTCCTTCATCCATAAAGAAAGAGGGGAAATCTGTTCCTCCGCCAAAGAAACTAATTCGCAAAGGGGTCTGAACGATGATCAAGAAACTTGTTCCTTCTGATAGAAAGCAGACTGCAGATTGATATTAGAAAGGCGCCCTGTCAAAAGATCCTCAAGAATGACGACTTTAAACCCACGCGCAATAAACAATTCCACAACATGAGAACCAATAAAACCAATTCCACCGGTAACAAATATCTTTGACATAACTATTCCTATTTATAATAAATTTAATAAGCGCCACGGCTTCTTAACACGGCTGGGATAGTCTGAAACAGAAGCTGTAAATCAAGCCAGATGCTCCAATTTCGGATGTAATACATATCCAAACGGACCCGTTCCTCATAAGAAACATCTGACCTGCCGCTCACCTGCCACACACCCGTAATACCGGGAAGTACGGTTAGCAAGTTCATATCAAATTGCTTGTACATTGCCACTTCTTCAGGTGAAATCATACGAGGACCAACCAAAGACATATCACGTTTAAGGACGTTGATCAATTGGGGCAATTCATCCATACTGAATTTGCGCAAGAAAGCACCAATTCGCGTTATACGGGGGTCATTCTTTAATTTATGAGTTCTGGCCAATTCCTCTTTTAACTCAGGGTGTTGATTTAATATCTCTTCGCCGTTTGTTACCATTGTCCGAAATTTCAAAGCGTAAAATTGTTTGCCATTTAAACCCATCACCAGCCGTCTGTGGATAACAGGTCCCGGAGAACTTAATTTAACTAAGATAATTATCGCAGCCAGCATGGGTGAAAGAAGAATCAGACCGATTATCGTAATGACATAATCCATAATAAATTTTACAAAATTATCAATGCCTGCCAAACGCACTTTATTTACATATACAAGCGGGACGTAGGCAAACTCACTAACTGTCAAACCTGTAGTCAGAACTTCATACAAACCAGAAGACATGCGAATGTTAACTTTATTAGAGACACCATATTTTCTAAAGATCTCGAGCAGATAATCGCGAGTAGAAATGGCGCTGGAGGCGAGGATTATTTCGCCAACATTGTAACGCTCAATGATCTCACCTAATTGCTCCACTGAACCTAAAGAAGTCAGATCATGAAACAAAGGAAAGGTAACCGGTGTTTTTTTGTCAACAAACCCAACCAGGTGCAACCCCGATGTTTCCCACCGCAGTAATTGTTCAGCTAACCAGCGTCCTTCCTGATTGGCACCGACAATCACAGCCGGGGTCATGAAAAATCCGTGTTTACGCAAAGTATAAACAAACCTACGCAAAATAAAACGGCTGATCATCACAAACACGATTGTAAACAACCATGTCAACAGCAACCAACCACGCGCAATGACCAATCTGGGATCAAGAAACCCGAAAATCACAATAACTAGAAAACCTTCAGATGCGGAGCGAAAAATGCCGGAATATTCACGCGTGCCCCCAAGCAGATTATGGCGCACATATAAACCATTAAATGCAAAGATCATTACCCATATAAATGGAACTGCATACAGCAAGAAACTATAATTATCGAGCGTAACAGCTCCTCCCTCATCAAAAATACCGCTGGGATTTTTAAAACGAATATAGTATGCCAGCCAGAAAGCCAGCATTGTCATGAGAACATCAAATAAAATCAATACGCTGATATATAGCCACCACTGAGTATCTCGCGAGATAATAGAATTAGCCTTGCCAATTTTTTTCCCAACAGCAATGAGCGGGAATTTTTCCAACTCGGTTCTTATGCCCATAAAAAAATAACTCCCTCTGTGTTTTACAGAGATGAAAAAGGATAAAGAATATACATCAATAAACAGTAAAGGGTTTATGAATCACCAGCATGACGAATAACCTTATGAAAGGTTACGGAGTTGTCTCGCATCTCCACCTCGCCAATCAGAAAACCAGTTGCATTTATGGTGAAAACGAATATTAGAAAATATAGCTTTTTATATTGATTGGCAATGGGATTGCAATCACAATAAGTTCTGTATAAGCTGCAAGATTTAGGAAATACAGATTTTAGCTACGAATCTTTTATTAATTGTATAAACTATCACGGACGCTTTGTACGTCGAATTTGCCTGCTTTGCAATTCAATAGGCACTTGTCTTGCCTGAAGAAAATTCAACAGTACCCGCACCCGATCCTGTCCCGATAGTCTAAGATCGAAAATAGCTTCATGACCAGCAAACGGACCATCTTGAATAACTACTGTATCACCATGTTTTAAGTTACTGGTCATCGTCAGCTCACGCGAAGCAGTGTTTATGAGATCAACCTGACGTTCAAGAGCGGTTATCAACAGATCTGGAACAGGTGCGGGCTCCCCATCAAAACTGACTAGTCCAGAAGCGCCCGGCACCCAACGCAACGTTGAGAGTTTAACTACATCCAAGTCCACATGTACAAATAGGTAATTGGGAAAATAGGGGCGTGTTTTTCGAGACCGCGGATTGACGGGTTTGACATGAATGCGCGGAAAAAAAACATCTACATCATAAGCTTCTAGCTGCTTGGCCAGAAAATCCTCTTTATTTGGTTTGCTACGCAAGGCGTACCAGAAAGTAGTCATTTATTCCTCATAGAACCGGTTAACCAGTGACCAACAATTAAGTTTTGCAAATTTATATCCCTAATAACAGTAAAAATATTATATTATATAAGAGTTATAACATATCATAGTAAACACACATTTGTAGTAGGTTGAGAGCAAGATACAAACGATCACTTAAAATAAAGACAACTCTCAAACAAGAGTTGTCTTTTGTGACCGACCAGGGGCTCGAACCCTGAACCAAATGATTAAGAGTCATTTGCTCTACCATTGAGCTAGTCGGCCGTTTGCGGACGAGAATTATACTCCAAGTAAAAAGCCTGTCAATAAGAGGAACAGTTGTCCCTGAGAAAGATCGAGGTAATTTATCCGGGGCCAGTGCGTCCTCCATCATCCCATTTATCCCTGTATAATTACATCGCATGAATTACACTGACCCTCCATCACAACCAGACCCTGAGCCAGCCCAAGAATTTATCTCAGCGCGTGCACGCAGACGACGTGCCCAACGTCGCTCTTATTTCCCAGCCGATGAAGCCGGGCGCGCCGCGTTATATGAACATCTTGCCCGCCGCACTTTTCCATCATATGAACTTTTTGTTTTTGCGCTGGTCTCGGGTGTAATCCTCGGGGTTGGCTATTTATTCAATGCCCAAGCCCTGCTTATCTTCGGTATGCTCGTTGCACCTCTGCTTACGCCCTGGATTGGTATATCGCTATCAGTTATCGCAGGTTCGGGACGTTTATTCATACAAACCTTCACTGCGCTCCTTGTGAGTTCGCTGATTATTTTCGGCAGCGGCTTACTCGCCGGGTTGGCTTCACGGGCTTTACCCGATTCCACACGCACATTTACTGAAGCCTTCACACATAGCCGCCTATGGTGGCCTGAACTGGTTGTTCTCACAATCGGCGCGATCATTCTGACAATCTCATTCGTTCGCTCTGAAGAGCGACCCTATTTGCCAAGCGCCTTGCTGGCTTATGAACTCTTGTTGCCACTTTGTGCAGCTGGGTTTGGTTTGGGCAGTGGTGTGGATGGGATCTGGCCGGAAGGTTTGCAAGTATTTCTGGTTCATTTCGTTTGGGCCACCTTCTTTGGCATCCTCACACTTTTCTTTTTACGCTTCTATCCCACCACCATCGGCGGCGCAACC
>DAINQQ010000289.1:0-5434 GCA_036742645.1 Flavitalea sp. | reverse complement strand
CCGCCGCCGCCTCCTCTGGCACCGCCACCACCCATCGAACGACCTCCTCCTGAACTAGATCTGGACGATGGAGAAGAATAGCTAGATGACTGGCGCGTTGATGCCGATGGTGACTGCCGGGTCGATGCTGAAGCTCCACCTCCTGCCCTGTCCGATGGCGATGCAGATGGACGTGTCGATGCTGAAGGCCCACCCCCTGGTCGATTTGATGGCGACGTAGATGGACGCGTCGACGCTGAAGGTCCACTTCCCCGATTTCCTCCCCGATTTGCTGATCCATTGCCATAATTACCGCCAGTCCTATTATTTGACACCGTATTAGATCTCATTTTATTATTATTGTAATTGTTGTAATTATTTCTATTATTAACAATTACGGTATTTCCACCACCATAATGACCACCATGATAGCCGCCGTGGTAACCCCAATTATTGGCACGATAAATACCAACTGCTATACATGCACCCATTGCAAAATAGGGCGGATAAAATCCGTAATAATAAGGTGGCACATAAGGCACATAGGCTGGGGAATACACATACTGTACGATTGGTGCCGATTGAACAACGACAGTCGTTGTTGTTGATGCAACAACATCTTTGGTAACGGGATCGGGGCCAACATACCCGGGATTAGCGGTGACTGACGAATTTCCTTTTGGCTCAACAACATAATCTTTACCGTACAATTCCTCGTCACCAACAATCTGCATGCTGATTTTCTTATCTTTATCTTTATCTAATAAGATGACCGCAACATCCTGTGTTTCTGTTTTGGTGACATCAACCTGGAGGATAAATGTATACGAATCATCCTTTTTCTTAGTAGCGACTTTGATAAAATCAATTTTTTTATTCAGGTCTAAATCCAGGTTATTGATTTTTGTTTTTTCATCATTTAACGATTTTTCAAATTCTTCAATGGTTTTTGACTTTTGAAACAGATCCAATACGGCATAAAGATCCAGGTTGTCACCTGCCAGGCCTAATAAGGCAGTTGTATCCTCTTTAGCTTGAGAAAAAGCCGGCAAGCTTAACAAAGTCATTGCTGCTGCTAAATATGGCAAAAGAAATTTTTTCATGACGTGGACGATTTAAATTAAAAGATCAAATAGACGAACTGGATGTGCATCGGAGGTTAAAAGCCAATTGCGCATAGCAGTTTAGTTTTGGCATCCCATCACTGTCGAAACAACGCCGCTAAAAACAGAATAAGTCCGAATAGCAACACCAGGAAACTAAGTAGTGCTGAGCCTGACTTCTGAAGATGCGGATAACTTTTCCTAATTTTTTTAATACCCTTTCGATGCTCTATCTGTGCCAGCAGTAGCGAAAATAATCCGAAACAGATCATAACCAAACCAACGATCCTGGGGGTTAGCAGTCGGTCACGGGCCGCTTCTGTGGCACCTGATTCCTGGAAAAATTTGTAGATAGTAAATCCGAATGACATCAGGGAGATTGCTGTTCTGAGCCATGCTGTTAACGCGGTGTCATGCGACAGCGCTGTCTGTTCAAACGCAAGATCAGTCGTGCTTACTCCTAAACTTTTTTCTTCATTCACCCTTTTTGGTTTTATAACGGTGTTCCCCTTCCGGGGAGATACAATTTGTTTTTTTTGAATCGTTCCAGTTTACCCATGAGGTATCTGCGTCTGTAAAATCCGAATTGCGAAGTTTTGAGGAAAAATTAGCCCCGGTGAGTTTACTGTTTCGAAATGAAGTGCCGAAGGTCTTCGTAACCGAACGTGAGATTTTTTGTAAAAAGTCAAATCCCTTAGCGTTGCTCAACGCCCGTTTACTGGTCAATGCACAGGCAATTGCCATTACGGTCGTCGCTATCCCACCGCCCAGGCTTTTGCTAAACAGGGCGCCGGAGATGGCTACAATTATGAAGAGGATATTAGAAATGGTGCCAGCTGCCGTTCGCGCAATGGTTCCCACAATAAACATGATGAGTAGCAAAACGAAAGACACACTAAGATAAAGTCCGCCTAACCCCGAACCCAACCCCGAGAGTTTTCCAACAATTCCCATGACGAGGGCGAGAATTATTGCAGGCAGCATCAGGTGTTTAATTGTACTCCTGCCGCCCTTCCACCACGCGAACACAATAAAAAGAAGATTGAGCACTACTGCTATGATTCCTGATGCCCTGATCTTTGAATCATCTGCAGCAAGCATTCCTTCAATTGTTCGGCCGGTAAGCATAGCAAAATATCCTGAAATGATCGATACCACGAGAGCAACAAGAAAAATCAGTACGGAGTTGGCAGGTGTTATTCCCGTACGCGCCTTCGTAAAATCTGCACCGGTTAAATTCGAACCGCTAAAATCAGCGCCACGAAGATCGCTCCCAGTGAAATTACCATTCGCAAGATCTTCATTTCTGAAGGAAGCTTTTTGAAAGTTTTTATGTGAATAATCGGCGGCCAAGATAGTTTTGTTAGTTAGGAGGTCCATAGGTGTTTCATTTAAGTTCCTCGTCGTAAACCGTGATTGCCGCGCAAAAAATCTTTTTAAGTGCGATGTCTATCCGGCACTTAAAAAGATGTGAGTGATAAAAAATCAAAAACAATCTCTAATAAAGACACCTCAGCGCATTTCATTCCGCCAAGTCTTTAAAAAAATGAGACAGCTCATTGCATGATTCTTGCACTCAGAAAGTCCCATTCAAATTACCCAACATTAGGGACTCTGAAACTCCCTTTAGGGAAGTCAAAGGAGGCTGATTCGGCTTGTAACACAATTATATATATCCTCCGTGTGCCGCATGTCCTCTGCCGTAAAATTGATCTTGCAGCAGGCGCGGCCGCACTGCTAACCATAGAGGGACACTGAGTATTTCACAGCCAGGCACGGAGAAGGAACGTTTAGTTATTGTGAAAAAAAAATTGCCGCCGTTGCACGTTTAATACATCGGGAGGTGTCTATTATAGTTAATGCAAAGGCAATGACACTCTTGCGCGTTCTTGCAGTATAGAACTCGGCCAGTTTTCTTGCGTCATGCGAATTTGCTCGTCAATGGTTCAGGGTATCGATCGTACTGGTACATCTCTAACACTCAATCGTAATTTTGTAAGTGTTTTTTATGGGAAATGGCAATTTCTTTGCGACAATTTGGATGTTTCTGCTGCCATTGTGTGCAATAATAGTCCCTATCTGGCTTGGACAACGTTACGGGCTCTATATAAAAAAAAATTCGGGTGAAATTCCCGATGCTCCACTCAGCTCCATGGTGGGCGCCACTCTTGGTTTGTTTGCATTTATGCTTGCGTTTATTTTTCAACTTGTCGGTAGCCGCTACGAGAAGAGGAAGGAATTGCTATTGAGTGAAGTTTCAGATATCCGTACCAGTTATTTGTATGCAGGTCTAATACCGGAGCCATTGCGCAGCAATTCCAGGAACATGATTAGAACTTATGTCGATATCCGGGTTGAATTCAGTCGTGATCGTAGTAAATTCGAAGAAGTCAGGTTCCGATCCGAAAAAATACTCGACTCACTTTGGCATTATTCAGAAATATTAGCTCAACAGGATCGTAGTTCGGAAGCATATTCGCTCTTTACGGCCTCAATAAGCAGCCTCGTAACTTTATTTAATCAACGTATTACCGTAGGGCTTATTACCCGCCTTCCCGTAGCTATCTTGTACGTATTGAGCTTAGTTGCTTTTTTTTCAATGCTTACACTCGGCTATCAGTTTGGAACTGCCGGAGGAGTGAGAAATGCTGTGATCATTGTGCTTGGAATTACATTTTCGGTGGTCATGTGGCTCATTTTCGCATTAGACCGACCGGAAACAGGGCTGATTTCTGTTAATTGGAAACCGATGATAATACTGCAGGAGCAATTGCATCAGCGATAGAAAGATAATTTGAAGATTTGAAAACCTGCCTACCGGCAGGCAGGTTTGAAGATTTGAAAGTTGAAGACTTCCAGCCGGCAGCAGTATGAAAGTTAAAATGTTCTTCATTGCAGCTAACAATTTCCAACCTTGTGTTCGACAACAGATAATGAGCGCTTCGAGTGCCGGGTAAATGGATAGCTATATTCTTAAAACAGATTCGACATGAATAAATTTATAGTTCTTATAACGCTTCTATTTATCACCATTCATTATTCAGTGAACGCTCAGGAAACAGAACCAGCGAAAGATAGTTTGTCCAAGTTTGATAAGTTTAACAAAAAGGCTGAGGCCTTCTTCAAGGTTTTTCCTGTGCCAATAATCACTTATTCAAGTGAGGCAGGAAATGTTTTTGGTCTTGCAAAATTCAACCTGTTCGACTTGTCAAAGACGGATACTATATCCAAGCCGTCTAAGCTATCAGAAGTAGTTACCTTCTCTACAAAGGGAAGAATTAATATTTCCGTTTCCACCGAACTTATCTTCAAGGAAAACAAGTACATGGTTCTGAGTTACGTCAACTATAGGAAGCAACCAGAATATATTTTCGGTATTGGAAATGACGTGCAGAAAGAAGATGCCGAGGAAATCGTTTCAAATCGCATTAAATTCTCGACAGTCGGCCTGCGCAAAGTTCATGGACCTCTCTATGCGGGATTAGCTTTTGACATCAATAATTATTTCGATCTGGAAATAGATTCAAGTAGTTTCTTAATTAAAAACGGAATTCCCGGAATTGAGGGTGGCGCAAGCGTTGGACTCGGTATCGCTCTTGCACTGGACAGCCGGGACAATCGATATAACCCCTACAAAGGCGCTTTTGTGCTAGGCTCTCTCATGGCGCATCCTGAATGGATCGGAAGCAAATACCAGTTTACGAAATTTCAATTAGACGTACGGAAGTACTTCAATCCATGGCTCAAACATGTCATTGCCTTGCAGGCAAGCACGACTCAAAATTCCGGAAATACGCCATTTTACGAACTTGCCTTATTGGGCGGCGACAGTAAAATGCGGGGATATTATGAAGGTGCATTCCGAGACAATGTGCTTGTAGATGCACAATTCGAATACCGGTTACCTGTGTGGAAAATATTTGGAGTTGTAGGGTGGCTTGGCACAGGCCGCGTAGCTGAGGATTATTCAGATATATCGATTGACGGCTTCAAGGTTTCTTATGGCGGCGGCGTGCGGATAAGAGTTGATACCAAGCACAATACCAATCTGCGTCTTGACTTCGGATTTGGCCCGGGAGGACTCAACGGCGCATACATCAATTTCGCAGAGGCTTTTTAGACGATGAGTTATATTCAGGTTTACCTATGACATGCGAACAAGCAGTAGTAATATCCTTCACTGTTTGTCAATCTTCCTGGTGGCAAACTGTTTCACTTCTTTCGGTCAAACCGCGAACTATCCACTCCCGCCCGCATTGGCAGGCTTGAATCCGGCTCAGGAAAAGGCACTTGACCTACTCAATAAACAGGATACATTAGCCCCATCTTCCTACTGGCCAAATATACAACCA
>DAINQQ010000288.1:0-5577 GCA_036742645.1 Flavitalea sp. | reverse complement strand
TTGGCAGGAGGTAAAACTTTTGCATAAGACATCAACGATTGGGAAATACAGAGCCGGAATATCAGGCATAAATAGTCCGCGTTAGCAATCTGTCGCAATAGTGTGTGATGAGGGAAACAAAAAATGCCCGCAAAGACGCAAAGACGAGTTGTATAGTCGTGAGTCCCTCCGTGTTCCTCTGTCAGGTCTTCCGTCGGCTCTGTGGTTAATTTCCTGTTTGAGTGGGCAGCATTTAACAACGGAGAGATACGAGGAAGGCTCAGAGGAACATGGAAGAGAAAGTTCACGTGAACCGCTTTCGAAACGCCAGTAGTTTGTCTGAGAATTCGCTGCTGAGGTTTCGGGATACAGGAATCAGTTCGTCGTATCCATCGATCTTTATCCTGTACCCTTGTGCGTTGCCTTCAACGTGAACGACCTTGTCGAGATTTACGATAAAGGCACGATGGCACTTGAAAAAGTTTGGATTTGTTGAAAGCGATTCTTCCGCTTTCCTGAGGGTTGATCGAATGATAGAATGCACTAAAGAAGTTTTCTGCAGATGGAATACCTTGATATAATTACTCGCTGAACTTACCAGGACCAAATCGTCTGCGAATACCTCTATCCTTTCATCCTGGTAGTCGCCATGTAGGACAATGTTATGAGAAACATTTTCTTCTATCTCTTGCTTTCCCTTTTCTTCGATGCTTTGCTGAAGTTTCTCGTCGATTTTTTCGGCTTGTTGACTAAACTTCCTGAGTAACCGATTTTGTTTTGATAGTATATAAACAGTAACGGGCAAGAAACTAATTGCCAGCGTTATCCCCTGGAACCATACCGCGGACTGAACGTTCCATTTCGTATCCACCAGGAAGGGTGAAACAAGGTAGTTTGACAGGCCAACAATAAAGACAATTGCAGCTGTTATTAAGATTTGTTTTCCTGTAGTCCACGAACTCTCATTGAAAAAGGCCGGAAAGAACAATGGGAAGATAGAACTCATTATAAAAATGCAGGTCGTAGTGATCAACCCATAGCTCAGCGCAATTGCAAGAAGCTTTCTTGTTGGATGTCGGTCGAGGTCGAAAGGAGCAAATATCATTAGGAAAACAAAAATGAAAAGTCCAAAAAAAGCAGCTATTGCCAGGTGATTTTTAAGACCACCTTCATAAGGGAATGGCTGCCTCAACATTTTGGACAGAAACATAAAATGAAATTAACGTTTAATTTCTTGTACTGATTTTTGCAAGAAATGATTTTGCCTGTGCTTCTCCCCAGTTTGGAGATATCCTATCTTCAGGTTTGAAGGTTGTAAACTTTTCAATAGCTTTTTCTGCTGATAGCTTCGCAATATCTTTTCCACCGCCAAAGGCTTCGGGTGTACGCAACTCCATTCTTGCCTGCAACAGGTATATCCGTGGATTGTGTTCGTTCTCTATTTTCGCTTTGTTGATCAACTCGTGCACTTCTTTTCCTTTTGTTGGAAACCGGCTTACCGGATCCACCATAATGCGACAAGAATTGATCATCGCAAATAAAGTAGTAATTTCAGAATTGTTCTTTTCAATGGCTTCTGCCTGTTGCAAAAGCGATTCCGCTTTATCCGCCAATAAGTCAATCTTTGTTTTGTCAGGACTCATAAAAGCCATCGCTGTATAGCAGTATGAAGCGTAGTACCAGGGTTGCCACTTTGTTTTTTCCACCTGACCGATGCGTTCGAAATTATTAGCAATTGTAACCAAAACGGAAGGTGCAGAAACCGTATCTATTTGAGCTATATTTTGGAGCATTGCCGATTCGAAAGAGGGGAATTCCTTTTTTGTCACGGTAGTTTGTTCAAACGCAAACGAACAAAAGGATACAAAAAACATGACTGTTACACTGATCTTTTTCATTTTGAAGGTTTTATTGTTATGAAATATTTTAGTGAATGATCAATCCAGAATATCTTTTCTGCGATCGGAGCCGATACTTAGATACATCCCTACAAACACAAATCGCTTTGCCATAGGCGTTACTGCCTCCTTTGCATAAAGGCCTTCCGAGTCTATTTTGCCAGCATATCGGTAACCAAATACCTGTTTTGATCCAAGCGCATTGCTGACGTTGAGAATAAACACGGCATTTATCTTATCGAATGTTCTGAGGTAATTTGCCTGTAGACCGAGGGAGTTGTAGCTGATGGTCCGATCGGCCATGAAATATTTACCTGAGTTGTTTGGATTGTAGTAAGGCCTTCCGCTCGCATAACTATACGTGGCAGAGAAATTTGTGGATAATGCATCGACCCAACGCTTGGCGACTACATTGATAGTATGTTTCGCGGCGAAAGAGGGTTGAGACATCGAGGGATAGTCCAGCCATTTGCGTTTGGTATCGAGGTAAGAATAGGACACCCAGTAATCGAGGTGTTTGATGTTGGTCTTATCTCTCCAAAACACTTCTAGCCCTTTTGCATAGCCAGTTCCTTCATTTGCAATTGCAAAAAGATCAGATTGGTTCGTGGTAATAAGTGCTTTGTAATCCTTGTAAAAACTTTCTATCCGCAACGTTTTTCCGTTGTGAACCTTTTGAAAGTTTAGAATGTAGTGAGTTGCCTTTGCAAACTCCAGGGAAGATGTACGCAAAAGGAAATTAGTCTCGGGTTTTTGATAAAAGGTTCCATAGGCGAATGAGAACTGGCTTCTGTCAGTTAATTTGTAAGCAACGGAAAGACGCGGAGAAAGAACCATTTTTTTAAGCAAGGAGGAATACTCATAACGCATGCCCACTTTAGTGACAAGCTTCGTTGAGAAATAGAAATCTGTTTCAACAAATCCGGCTAGATAATGATCTACAATCTTTCTTTCACTGATACTGTCCTTTGCTACAACTCCGTCCTCTGTATTCTGATATTCCACACCAACATACAGCTTGGTAAGACTCCCAAAGTTTTTTGTCATTACTGTCTTAGCCTGTATGGTCCGATTGGTTAGCAGCGGTGAAAAATAAAAGAGGCTTGTATCTTCATTTCCTGTTTTGATCGTGATGTTGTCTTTGTTATAACTGACAGAACTGCCCGCATACAGCTGCCATCCATTCTTCAGTTTCCCGGTGAAAGTGGCATTGGTAAAGACATTCTTGTTGATGATGGAAAACGATTCGCTAAACGGGGAATAGTCCAGGCTTTGACGGTTGAAGCCGACCTGATTGTTATTCGCATACACATACAGTTTAAACATGCCGCCTCCCAACTTTTGACGAATGTTGAATTCGCCATTGATTGCTTCGGGCGCTTTGGTGTATTGATACTTTTGCTTAACCACACCGTAATAAGGTGACAGGTTGGAGTAATGTATGTTCAATCCCACACTCCCGTTTTTCGCTTTATTCAGATGCTGCCCCATAAAACTTAGCTGGGGAGAGGAAATGATCATGTTAACTTCCGAGCGGGAAGGCAAGTCAATGCTTTCCAGGATCAGCGTTGAGGAAAGCCCCTGGCCATATTGCGCTGAATAGCCCCCGCTGCTGAAAACTGTTCCCTTAAATAGCAGTGGAGAAAACCTGCTTCGCTGGGCAATCCCGGGCACGGAGCTAAAAAAGGGATTGCTGACCATCATACCATCAATAAATACTTTGGTTTCTGCGCCGGTGCCACCACGCACAAAAAGACCTTCCTGTTCACCCACATGTTGGGCGCCAGGAAGTGTTTTGAGGGCTGCTACAATTTCCGCCTGCTGGCCGGCGGTGGTGACAATATCAACGGACTTTAGAACAGTTGCCCTTTTTTTATCATTGGCTTCAAAGGTGCCGGCAGTAATTAAAACGGCTTTCATTTCAGTAATCTCTTCCTTGAGGTGGATGTTTATGGTGGTTATCGCTTCAGCGATGGTAAGCCATTTTTCCAGTGTCTTATACCCCATGATGCTGAATTTGATCAGCCTGGCTCCTGAGTCAGAAACCTGGAAGGAGAAGGAGCCGTTTTTGCCGGATGTAGCTCCGGAATAAGAATCCTTCATAGATATGCTGACCCCTTCCAGGGGCTCATTTTTGGTCGTGCCTACAGTTCCTTGGACCGTGAACTGGGCGTTTGAAGCCGCAAATAAGGTTAGAAGGAGAATGGAAAGCAAGGCTTTTTTGCGCATGAGTTTTTGTGTGTGACACAAAGTTGTTATGCGCTGCAGGCCTTTCCAAATCAAGGGGATGGTGTGTCGGGAATAGGTATGAATTGAAAGTTTCAGGGACGAAATGCATGGTTAGGGATCACGTGTAGACTCATTTTTTATTGATGTCGTCGCTGCTAACCGTGTGTACCGAGGACGAACCAAGCCTGCATGAAAGACCCACCAAAAGATGTAAGAAGATATTTGAACACCGAATCCCGCAGAGATTCAATATCGGTAGAAAGCCACACCACAATTTGGATAATCCCGTAGGGATTGAAGATCCGGTTTGCCTGGTCTATAGAACGTTCATCACAGAAAAAGGCGAAACACATGTTTTTCCAAACGGAAACTTGTACCGGGACGCTATTTTAATTATTTTGTCTTCCAATCCGATCCAATGAAAAATTTGTTTTTACTCATCTTGGTTAGCCCCTTGCTCAGTCTTTCGCAACTAAGCAATCCCGACTGTATCCAACTAAAAGATATAACGTTCTATGTCTACCCGAGAAACAGCAGCGACCAATATAAGATCATGCGGGCAAAGGACAAACAGATTGAATACAATCTGAAATCCGGTGATTCTACCGTATACGAGATAAGATGGGAAAAATACTGCCAATACTCACTTACTTATATCTCTTCCAGCGAAAGAAAATCACCAACGCAACAGGACGTGTGGAATAAACCCAAACTTGCTTATGAGATCCTTTCCGTAACCCGAAACTATTACGTCTATAATTCGTACCTCGATAAAGTCCTTCCAGGAAACATCGAGTACCGGCAAATGTCAACGGATACTGCCTGGTTGAAAGCTCTCAAAACGCCAACGAACCAGGAAATATTTAAGGTTATCAACGAGAATCCCATTGTATTGAAACGCAACTTTAAAGATACTTCGCAATATGCCGTGATTTACATGTACAGGCCTCACCGATCGCCCGCCTCGCAAGATGACTACTATGTCTATTTTGGGGAAGACTTCATGTTCTGGGCACTGCACAAAACTAAAGCTGCTTTTAGAATTCTGAAAGAAGGTCCCGTCAAGATCCATGCGAAATCAGGCGAAGTTGAATCATCTGTTATTATAGATATTCAGTTTGGGAAGAAGTATTATATCGACTGCCGTATATATCCCAAGACTCCTTATGCCGCTCCCGAAATAAGGCTTGAAGAGCAGACGGATGGAGAGATCGGGTTTGATACACTGTGGGGCGGGGAACGGTCACAAGGGGCACAAAAAAGCACAAAGCAGACGAAGCTTCCAGGTAAGTCGGGATGACGTCCCTGACATGAGTGACTGATTCTAATTCCAAAAAGCACGGATGTCGTTCCTCTTCAATGAATATCGGTTGGTTCAATTTGATTGTTTCGTATTTTCTCAACTTAAAAAAAGATATTCAATCCCTACGGGCAATGTCATTAAGTTAAGGATTTCAATAGGATGGTTTAA
>DAINQQ010000287.1:3454-5600 GCA_036742645.1 Flavitalea sp. | reverse complement strand
CGCGCAACGCCACAACAAGTATCCATGGCAAAACGAAATGGTTGCGAGATAGCCGCAGATATTGCAAGGGATGCCAGGCAGATGCTGGGAGGAATGGGTATTACGGGTGAATACTCAATCATGCGTCATATGATGAATATTGAAAGTGTGCTTACATATGAAGGAACACACGACATCCATCTCCTGATAACAGGAATGGATGTGACTGGCATGAATGCGTTTTCATAAGGTGCACCTGGAGAATTCAGAATTCTGAGTTCAGAATTCGAATGGATCGACTGACTGAAGCATCAAACGCTTAGAAAGCCTCGAGAATGAACAAAACCATTTAGAGACAAATTTATCACTCGGGTTTCGAGCACGAGTCGGAATTCTGGAGCGCTCAATGTAAAATCCGTTCTGTTAAATAGTTCCGGATTTTGAATTCTGGATTGTGAATTCTGATTTCCGAATTAAACCCTTAGACTTCAAATTTCATTATGCGAATTTTTCTAATTGGCTTCATGGGATCTGGCAAAACTTATTGGGCTAAAATACTAGCTGATCGTTTGAAATTACCCTCGTATGATCTTGATATAGAGATAATCAACGTGGAGCAACGCAGTGTACCGGAAATCTTTTCTAAATCAGGGGAGGAGTACTTCAGAGTGAAAGAAAGGGAAATACTCGAAGCGCTGATTGACAAGAACAGCTCAATGGTACTTTCTTGTGGTGGCGGTACACCGTGCTTTTTAAACAACATCGAATTGATGAAAAAGTATGGCACCGTCGTGTGGTTGAACACACATGTTGACGTGCTCCTGCAGCGATTATTAAAAGAAAAGGCTCAACGGCCACTACTTAAAAATGTGGATGATAATGATCTTAAAAGTTATATCATTCGCAAATTAAATGAACGGAGAATGTACTACCAACAGGCAGACTTGACCATAGATAATGAAAACAGCATTTCTGTCAATTACCTTGTTGAAACCATACTACATGCATAAAGGATTTTTGATTATCGCTTCAATTTTGGGAGCGCTGTCGGTTGGGCTTGGTGCTTTTGGCGCTCATGCCCTGAAACAGATCGTGCCACAAGAATCCGTTGCAACGTTCGAAACGGGTGTACGATACCAGTTCTATCACACATTTGCATTGATTGCCGTAGGAATTTTATTCCAGCCCTTTCCTGGTAAATGGCTGGTATGGTCGGGATGGCTATTCATTGTTGGAATTATTCTTTTTTCCGGATCATTGTATCTGTTAACTGTATTGAAAGGCACCAATACGGTCGGCCTCAAGGGCATCGGCCTTATGACGCCGTTCGGAGGTTTATTTTTTATTGCGGGCTGGATATGCCTGCTGCTTGGAATCATCGCTAATAGTTCATCCAAATCTCTATAGAATCGAATGGAAAAAATCGGCTGCTCCTGGAGCGGCGGGAAAGACAGTTGTTTTGCGTTGATGCAAATGATAGGCGCGAGTTCTGAATTGAAGGTATTGGTAAATATGATGAATGAAAATGGAATCATATCGCGTTCACACGGTATACCAAAATCAATTTTACATCAGCAAGCCGAGGCTATGAATGTTCCTCTCATTGCCATACCTACTTCATGGAACGATTATGAAAAAAACTTTACCAACGCGCTCCAGGAAATAAAAGCACAGTATGAAGTGAGCACGATGGTATTTGGGGATATTGATTTGCAAGCTCACCGTGATTGGGAAGAAAAGGTTTGCAACAATGCGGGACTAAAAGCATCCCTTCCACTCTGGCAAAAGGATCGGAAACAATTAATGTCTGCAATGCTTGGCGCAGGAATTGAGACCATAATTGTTTCCTGCAACGCGACTCTTGGAGAAGGCTTTCTGGGCAGGACCATTACTCAATCATTGCTTCCAGAACTTGAGGCTCGCGGGGTGGATGTGTGCGGCGAGAACGGGGAGTTTCATACGCTAGTAGTCAATTGCCCGCTGTTTCAGGACAATCTTCAGTTGCCTGTTTATAAGAAAGTACAGCACGAAAATTATTGGTTCGTTCAATGGGAAACGTGATTATATATGTGGCCAATAAATCCAATTGACCGGGAAGTTCACATTTTTCACACCGGCAGTTCAAAATAGAGGATAGTTCCACAATCGGATTCAATCCTGACATCAC
>DAINQQ010000287.1:0-3444 GCA_036742645.1 Flavitalea sp. | reverse complement strand
CCCTGGATACTTTGCATCCGTCGTTTCATATTACTAAGCCCGTTTCCAAAGCGTCTCAGCTTTTCGGTATCGATACCAACACCATTATCCGCAATTTTTATTACAAGATTATAATCTGGTGCCATAATATCGATCCTTACTTTGGAAGCTTGTGAGTGCTTCATTATATTATTCAGCGCCTCCTTAACGCTCAGGAAAATATTTCTTCTTTTTTCCCCGGTCATTTCTACATCAGGAACATCGGCTACATGTACACTGCAGTCTATCGGGGTGCTGTCAAAAAATTCTATAGCGTGAGCCCGGATATAGGCGATCAGGCTTTCCAGCGTGTCATTTGAACTTTTCATCGTCCAGATGATTGTATTCATTTTGCCCAGCAGATCATTTGCAGAATTAGAGATTTTCTCTATTTCCGGAAGCGACGTTTGTTTCATTTTGCTTTTTACAATCTCGCTCATCAGTCTTATTGCCGTGACGCCCGAACCCAATTCATCGTGCATATCCGCAGAAATCCGATTTCTTTCATCTTGCTGTGCGGCCATAACTGCCATTTGTTTTTCAAATTCTTTCCTCTCATTTTCCAATTTGAATCGTTCGCGTTCTTTTACCTGTTCGATGATGTCACGTCGATTTTTATAAGCCAGGCCAGCCAGGAACAATATCAATTCAAGTACGATTCCTAACTCATAATAATATAATGGCCTATTCCAGAGAGACTGCCTGTCAGGAACAATTGTCCAGTCGAATACGATGAGGCAAAGCGAGAAAATGGAGAACAATATCAGGCATGTATTGCCGGCGGCGAGGTATTTCAGTAATGTATTTTTCCTGCGTAAGCTGTATATAATGAACACAAGGCCAATCAAACATAGAAACACCTTTATCACGTAGTTTTCAAGGATCAGCAGCGTAACATATTTGTTTGTGAAGAAATAGATCGCCGAGAAAACGATTAGTAGGAAAACCAGCATCATCCTGGATATTCGTAAAAATTTATCGAGTCGCGGGTATACAACTTTAGAGTTGAGGAAATTTCTGACAAAAATCAGGTAGAAATAAGCGCCTGTACACAGAATGATAAAATCGAGATACTCTTCATAGAAAAAATTTAACGCTGTGTGATCCATACTCAGGTAAGACTTGGAGAACAACAGCATCCCACTGCAAAATGCATAAACAGAATAGTAAATGAATTCTATGTTGAGATATTGCACATATGCAGCCAGGGAATAAAAGATCATGAATAACAATATTCCTGTGGCGAGATAAGTAATCATATCTAACATGGGGTCCCTCGACTTTAGCTCTCTTACCGACTGCGATCCATAGCCGTTCTCAGTGAAGCGTGGTGAAAAAGCATTTACGTTAGTCCGCAAAAAATTGAACCGTGTATAAAATACGATCGTGTCTTTTGGTGGAATACTTAAAGTCTTATACCCGGCATACTCCTCAGTATATAAAATGCTATCGGGAACCTGCTTGAAAGTTTGACGGATATTGCCCGGCGAGGCCGAAAATATCCTTACGTCTTTGCAGAAGCGCGCCGGCATAAAGTAAACTGATTGCAAGGTGTCCGCACTATTGAAAACGGTGAACTTCAGGTATATATCTTTCTCAATAAATGAAGGGGGAACGGCGACCTTGTTTTTAGAAAACGGTAATCGTCTGAACTCTAATGAAGGAATATCTTCATCATTTACCTGATCAGGGGCGGATAGCGTAAAAAAAATTTCTTTATAAAAGGTCTGTTGAAGCCTGATTTTCGCAACATCTATAAGGGTTGAGTCGTTTACCTGTCTTACAGAATCCGCTTGTGCACTGGAAATATTCGGTAAGGATAAAGAATAAATTGTTACCAGACAGAAATAGCTAAAATATGTTTTGGATGAGGTCCAGGTATCGTCGAATAATTTCATAAGCAAACGGTATATCAAGTATAACCGTCGTTGGTTGATGCTTTGAAAATACAATAATTACTGCAATCGGCTTTTGATCATTGATTTTAAAGTGAATAAAAGCGATGCGACGGCAGTTTCAACTTCTTATCTTTGCATGCATGGCAAATCGTTCGAAATCAAGAAAAAGCCAGTCTCGTAGCCCGGAAAAACTGACTCCTGAAAAAGAAGAACAGGTTAGGGTGAGAGAATTAGTGAAAGATGAACGCACGAGGAAGATCGCAGGATCTGTTTCATTGCTTGCCAGCCTCTTTCTGTTTATCGCTTTTACGTCTTATTTATTTACCTGGAAAGAAGACCAGGATAAAGTCTTTCGCGGAGCATCTATCTTATTGCCGTCCGAAGATGTGCAGACTGCAAATCTTCTCGGCAATTTCGGCGCTTATGTATCACATATGTTTTTCTACAATGGATTCGGAGTGGCATCCTTCCTGTTCTGCACACTTTTCTTTGTTACAGGAACGAATGCAATACTCGGGCGCAAGGTTTTCTCAATCTGGAGAAATGTAAGATATGTGCTTGTTGGAATTCTTTTCTTTTCCGTTCTTTTTGCCTTCATAGCAAGAACAGCTGTGTTTCCCTGGGGAGGCGCTGTTGGCGATCTGATCAGCCAATGGTTTACCCGATCTCTTGGCACTATTGGTACTGCAGCACTGCTGCTCGTGGCGGGGCTCGCTTATTTCATTTGGAGATTCAACCCGGTTTTTAGGGTGCCTAAATTTAAAAAAGGGTCACTGCAGAATGATGAAAACGCGGAGGCTATGCTTGTTACCGATACAGGTGAGTCGCCCTCTCTACTTGAAAAGACAAATAAGAAACTCAATGGTGGAAAAGGTATTAACGTGATTCCACCAAAAGATGATAACTCTTCTATCGATTTCACCGTTGTCGGGAAAGAGCCGGTTCAGGGATCGCTTATTACGCCACTTAGTAAAGACGAAAATATATCGACTGAAAACAAACCATTACCGAATGAAGACTTATTGAATCCCAAAAATCTCAACCAGGGAAGGAAAAACAAAGACAAAAATAATACCGACCTCGAATTAGAAATCAATCCTGTGCAGGACGAAGTCGCCGAGCCTGAGGAAGACCTGGCTGAAGAGAAGGTGCCCGAACTTGAACCCTATGAACCTACACTCGATCTTCGTGATTATAAATATCCTTCACTTGATTTGCTCGAAACACATGGAAGTGAAAAGATCATCCATGACCCTGCGGAACTCGATGCACATAAAAACCAGATTATTGGGACTCTTCAGAACTATGATATCGCTATTCAGAAAATAAGTGCCACCGTTGGACCTACGGTCACTTTGTATGAGATCGTTCCGGCCCCCGGTGTAAGGATTTCGCGAATCAAGAATCTTGAAGATGATATCGCCTTAAGTCTTGCCGCCTTGGGCATCCGCATTATTGCGCCTATACCCGGCAAGGGAACTATTGGTATCGAAGTGCCGAACGTTAAAAAGACTGTGGTGAGTATGAG
>DAINQQ010000286.1:0-5602 GCA_036742645.1 Flavitalea sp. | reverse complement strand
AACCTCCCTATGACGAACTTTTCGATAAGCCCATAACCCCCTTATAAACTCAATCATGCCAAACCCCAATGATCTTTCTTCAAGCTAATGGAAATAGTCCAATTTCATTCGTGCTGTTCTTCGGTACGATTGGCATGCTTGTGCTCACCATCGGATTGATCGTGTTTATTATCTTTCATCAACGCAAGGTGATCCGCTACCAGAGCCGGCTTCAGCGATTGGAATACGAACAGCAAAAAATGTTATTGAACGCTTCCATCCGTTTCCAGGAAGAAGAACGGCAGCGCATCGCTGCAGATCTCCACGATGATGCAGGTCCATTGTTAGCCACTGCGCGGTTATACCTAAACGAAAATCTTGTCAATCTCGACAAGACCACTCAGCTACAAAGTATTTACAACGCGAAGTCGATCATCGATGATACCATACAGCTTATCCGAAACATCTCGCACAGCCTGATGCCTCCAACGCTGAAGAACTTTGGATTGGAGTCTGCAGTAAACGACCTCTTCCAAAAGATCAGCGGTTCGGGTAGCATGAATGCAAGCTGCCGCTTTCATGATTATCGTGAACGCCTTCATCCGGATCAGGAACTGATCATCTTTCGAGTGATCCAGGAATTGATCAATAATATTCTAAAGCATAGTAATTCAAGCTTTATTCACCTTACGCAGAACCTTAGCGGAGATAAACTATATATCAGGATGCACCATGATGGCCGCGGGTTGACCCAGGCAGATTTCGAGAAATTGAATAAGAGCACGGGTGGATTAGGACTGAAAAATATTCAAAGCAGGCTGAAGTTATTGCATGGACGCATCTTTTTTGAAAAGGATCTGTCGCAGACATATTACAAGGTAACTATTGAAGTGCCGAAGATTGAAGATGGGGCACCTGTTAAGGCATAAAAATGGTTACATTGCATGTGAGCTGATTGAAGTAATTTTAGAAAGCCAATATCTATAACCAATGGGCCCTATTAAAGTCGCAATTGCCGACGACCACAAAATTTTTCGCAAAGGTGTTATTCTTTCTTTGCGACCTTATACCAATATCCGGTTCGTGCTGGAGGCAGAAAACGGGCAGGAACTGATCGATAACCTGCCGACTGCTGCCGAACAACCAGACGTTATACTTATGGATCTCCGAATGCCTCATAAAGATGGCATCGAAACCACGAAAGTGATTGCGAAACAGTATCCCAATATTCATATTATTGCACTGACCATGTACGAGGATGAGCGCTTTGTCAGTCATATGATGGAAATCGGCGCAAATGGCTATCTGTTAAAAAGCGCCGACCCTGCGGAGATCAAGAAGGCAATTATGGAAGTGGTGAGCAAGGGATATTATCTAAACAATTTTGTGAACAGGATACTTTTGAAAAAATCACATTCCCGGCAAAAAGTTGCACCAACCCTTAATAGCGAAATAACCATTAGTGAGCGTGAGCGCGATGTGATCAAATATATTTGCATGGAATTTACAGCTCATGAGATCGCTCAGAAACTCGAAGTGAGCCCCCGCACTGTGGAAGCAATCAAAGACCGCTTGATGGAAAGATTCGGTGCAAAGAATACCGCAGGTCTTGTCTTCTTCGCTGTAAAGAATAACTTAATTGACTAATTTCACTATCCACTAAATCAATTCTATCGAAACGCCTTTGGAAAACCGGTTAGACCGAATTGATAGACCATGCCAAAAACCGGAATTGGATTATTAGAAATACTTTCCCTGGTAGCGATCCTGTTACCATTAATTCCTGTATTCATCATTTTTATTTCGAAAACCTATAAAGAGGATATACTTGCTTTGCTAATGGGGTTTTGCCTCGTGAGTTTTATCCAAAATCTTATTTTGAATCTACTCCAATTCGTTCCGCTTGATATTTTATTCATTAAGGCAAGCTTTCATTTGATCACTTACATCATCCTTTTATTGTTGCTTCAATTGGTCATCGAGGGCAAGTGGATACGCGAAGGAATAAAAATATTGCTTGTATCATTCGTATCGGTGGTCATTACCATTTATATTACCCGTGGGATTTCTGTGTACCTTAGGAACATTGAGATAGCCCAGGCTTTGTTGATGATAGTTCTGAATTTTATCGTTTTGTTGCAGCTGATCCGGAAGCACGATATCTTCATATTTCTTTCACCGATGTTTTGGATCGCAGGCGGAACTTTCTTTTATTATTGCATGTTTTTACTAACGCAATCGCTGCCTGAATACAAGGCAGTTTTACAAGGTGAGTCGCAACAACAAAAAAGAGCATTGCTATTAGTCATCATACTGATCCAATTCGTTTTTTACATTATCGCGGCAACAGTTGCCGCAAACAAGAACAAGGATGACCGCATGATTACTTATTAGATTTTTATTTCAGGAATTTCTCCCTCAATAATAAGCTTACCAGCAGTTTTCTGTTTTATCTCATCTACGGTAATACCCGGTGCCCGTTCGATAAGTTGAAATCCTTCTCCAGGTATCACGTCTAGCACGGCAAGGTCAGAAACAATTCTCCGCACACAACTTACACCCGTGAGTGGAAGCGTACACTGCGGTAACAGTTTTGATTCACCTTTGGGATTTGTATGCATCATGGCTACTATGATATTTTTCGCGCTGGCTACAAGATCCATCGCGCCTCCCATCCCTTTAACCATTTTACCAGGAATTTTCCAATTTGCAATATCCCCGTTTTCAGAAACCTCCATCGCGCCGAGAACAGTGAGATCCACCTTGCCGGCCCGTATCATTCCAAAACTTTCAGCACTATCGAAAAAAGAACCGCCGGGAAGTATTGTTACAGTTTCCTTACCAGCATTGATCAAATCAGCATCGATATCTTCTTCAACCGGATAAGGACCCATTCCCAACATCCCGTTTTCTGATTGCAAAATAATTGTCATGCCCCGTGGAATGTAATTGGCCACCAGGGTTGGAATACCAATTCCAAGATTCACATACATTCCATCAAGTAATTCCTGGGCGATTCTTTTCGCGATCCCGAATTTATCTAACGCCATTCTTATCAGTTTTTGAACGTTGTTTAAAATATGGCTTTCATTGTGATCCCCATTTGAAACGGCATCAAATATAAGTATAAGAATTTGGCTTATCCTGTATCCCCATGTTCTTAATCCTTATTGCGGGCCAACCTTACATGTAAAGCATCTCAGAGCAGGAGTTAACATCGCATGGTCGAAAAAAAAGGATTGCAATCATTGGAATTGCAATCCTTGGGTACCGAGGGTAATCCAGGGAATTATTTCGAGCTTATCGGCGGTGGCAATTTCTCTAACCAAAGATAATTATAAAGGGTGCCCTATTATTGTGAAAAAAACATTTAATACCTGTCTTTTAAAATTCCTCATCCGGATAAATATTAGAAATCCCGATTGTCGGATCAATCTGATAACTTAGTGAGTACTGTAAAAGCAGCCACAAATCAAACTTATTTGTATGAAATGGATAACTCGTGAGCGTCCAAAGATCGACCGGATTGCATGTCCATGGCTAATTAAACGATTTATTGATCCTGAAGCAGAGTTTTTGTATGTGCCGTATCAGGACGTGATCACGATTTCCAAAAAACTGAATGCGATTCCTTCGATATCCCTGAAGTTAAGTTTACCCATTACGGAACGCACTGCACATCGATAGCCTCGTCAAAGAGTACAAACACAAAGACCCTGCAATACACACGCTCGCTAACATTGTTAGAGGGGCTGATACTGATGGGCATGAATTTGCCAGCGAATGTGCAGGTCTGTGGGCTATTGTGCAGGGCTGGCATATAATATAGAAGACGATCTTCAATTGCTTGAAAAAGGAATGGATCTCTATGACGCGTTGTATAGTTGGGCAAAGCATTTACAGAATGAGAAGCATACCGAAAATCCTATTGAACATTTGTTGCTAAATGTCTTTCGCCAATATATTCATCAAAAATCGGAAACTGGAAAAAAGACACCGGCATGGGCAAAAACATTGAGGGAAATGATACAAGACCAGATCGATACTAATTTAACTTTCAATCTTAAGGAAATCTCTAAAGAATTAAATGTTCATCCCGCATATCTCTCCCGCGAGTTTTCTAAATAGTTTGACGACTTAACTTTTGGAAATTATATAAGGAAGCTTCGAATAGAAAAAGCAATCGATCTCCTGCATTCATCCCGATATACCCTGGTTGGGATTGCGTATCTTACCGGGGTTTCAGACCAAGGCCATTTTAGACGGATTTTCAAAAAAGTTACGGGAAACAATCCCTCTACATACCGTAAGACATTGACAAAAGGTAAAAAAGCTACCAAAGGTTAATTCCATTCTATACTGGGCCGTACATATTGCATAGAATTGCACTACAAAAAACAGTTTTATGAAATGGATAACACGTGAACGACCTAAAATAGATCGCATTGCCTGCCCATGGCTTATTAAAAATTTCGTTGACGCGGAAGCTGAATTTATTTATGTTCCGAAAGAACAGGTTTTTAAAATAGCTAAACAGATAAGCGCTGTTCCCTACGATATTCCGGGTGCGGAATATTCACATTACCGCGATGAGTGTACATTTGATTACATAGTCAAGAAACATAATATCGATGATCCAGCGATTGTGCAGGTTGGTAACATTGTGCGTGGGGCAGACACTGATAGATTTGAGCTAGCTCCTCAATCGGCGGGACTGTGGGCCATTTCCGCAGGGCTGTCTTATATGTATAAAGATGATCAGGAATTATTGGAAGTTGGAATGAAACTATACGATGGGTTATATAGTTGGGCAAAATACGTTCAGGATGAAAAGCATAGTTGGAATCCTGCTTTATAAAAATAATTTGATGGATAATTCCTACACAGACCAATCTTTTCTTAAGCTTTTCTTGAGATTTCTTCGTTTTGGTTGCCTCGCATGGGGTGGGCCAGTCGCACAAATAGCGATGATTAAAAAAGAATTGGTCGAAGAAGAAAAGTGGATATCTACCGACCAGTTTAACAGGGCGCTTGCAGTGTACCAGGTATTGCCTGGGCCGGAAGCTCACGAACTCTGCGTGTACTTTGGTATGAGAGCCAAGGGAAGATGGGGAGGATTTCTCGCTGGACTCGGTTTCATGCTTCCGGGTTTGCTTTTAATGCTTTTCTTCACGTGGTTCTATTTGACATATGGGCTTCAATCACCCTTCATCCAAACATTTTTTATAGGCGTTCAGGCAGCTGTTGTGTCACTGATTTTCTTTGCAGTATATCGTATAGGCAAACACTCAATTGTGAACTATAAACTGTTTCTTATCGCGATCTGCAGCGGCATCTCCTTCTTTTTGGGTGGGAACTTTTTGTTCATCCTGGCCCTGGGAGGAGCGGCTTATGTTTTCTGGAATAAGCGAAACCTTCTGCCATTATTGCTAGCGATCGTATTGGCTTCAGTAACCGTTGTTACTATTTATTACAAGGGAATTATTATCAACCCTGCAACTCTCGAACAAGGCGCGACCGCTCAACATCAAAATAATTTCACCGTTTTTATAACCGGGCTCAAGGCCGGGTTGCTCACCTTTGGGGGCGCCTACACTGCCATTCCCATTATTCTGCAAGATGC
>DAINQQ010000285.1:0-5675 GCA_036742645.1 Flavitalea sp. | reverse complement strand
GTGAAATTGAATCGAAATCTTCAAATCATCAAATTTACAAATATTCAAATTCTTATCATATTTTAAGAGCAAACAGCTCTATGCCTTTGTCTTTTCCTTTCAGATCAATGACTCCAAGGCTTTCGCTTTGCCACACTTTCAGATCAATCGCGTCGATGAAATCTTTTGACACAATAAATTTTTGCTTGAGTTCACTGCAGGCGCTTCGTATCCTTGCGGTGGTGTTCATCGTATCACCACTCATTGCAAGGTCTTTTTTTATAACTCCAATTTCGCCGATGGTCACTTCTCCCGCATGAATGCCAACTCTGAACTCAGGGATCATGCCGTATTTGCGCCTGAAACGTTCACTATTTTTCTGCAGAATTTTTCTTGCTTCAATTAACGCATCCATACATTTCTTTGTATTTCTTGGATTGTAGGGCCACGACACAACGATTTCATCACCGACGTATTGATATATCCTGCCGTTGAATTCAATGAGAGCAATTGAGATGAAGTAGATGAAATCCCTGATGAAACGGAAATAATCCTGGTGCGCGAGTTTTTCCGCTATAGGAGTAGAATCTTTTAAATCAATAAACATGATGATTCTTTTCTCATTACGCGGGTGTACATATTTTCCTAAAAAAACATCGAGGAAAATTCCCGGAGAATATTTTTCAATGATCTCAATAATCAGCTGTGTTAAGAAAAATATGAGCAGCCAGCTTGGCAATTTTTCAAATATCCAGTATGTGTTAAAAGTGTCATGAAGAAATTCTTTCCATGCAGAAGCCAATGACAGTTTTGATATTAAAAGCGAGTACGTAATGTGAATAAGGAAATTCATAAAAAACGCCAGGAATACAAGTACAAGGGTCTTTGAGAGGAAATTGATCCAGAGCGGAAGATTGCGCGTGTTTCTTTTAAAATTATACACGAGAACATACCCGATGACCGCGCTCATAATAAATATGATCACCTCGCGCAGCAGGATCGGATGAAATTCCTGGTATTCGAAAAAGTAATACCGGGTTTGTATATCCAGAAGTCTGAACCGGACAACGGTGTATAGTGTGTCCAGCAATGTCCAGATTAGCGCGATGACAAGGATGAGCTTAGACCTGTATTTATTAACCGCGGTAAATCTTCCGGCTATTGATTTGAATAACTTCATGTATACTTTTCAGGTATCGACTATAGTGGCATTGAAGAAGAGTTTGGAGTACCTCCTCTTGCGCTGTTGAGCAGCACTGCCAGTGTAAAAGCTATTACAGAAATGATGATGCCAATCATAAAAACGCTGTAAGCAATTCGTATCAGTTTGTATTTGCGCCCGAGAACTACACCAAGATGATGAATATCCTTGATCAACGAGCCATATAAATAATCCTGGTCTTTCATCATCTGGCTCATGCCCCATTCGTATTCCTCGAGCGAGGCCTTATGGAAGTTTCCAAAAAAAAGCAAATTGGTCTTTTTGTTAAGAATATCTTCCCTGCTAAAAACTCCCTGCGTGATCTGAGGCCTTGTAGCAAGAATGGCAATAACTATGGTTATTAGTGAAAACGATAAAAATATAATAGTGGGAATGGTGAGATGCGTATCGATTTCCAGTCTTCTTAACAAGACTGTGAGTATCACTGAGATGATAATTGCATTTACAGAGATCAGGATATTTGCCTTGCCATCGGCCATGCCACTTAACTGCAGGTGGTTGTCTGACGTAAGACGCAGCATCGTCTGGATGCCTCGCGTCATCAGTCCGCCTTTTTGCTTTGCGTCTTTTTTGTCTTCGGAGCCTTCATCTCCGAAAAGTGGAGCGGGAGTGGAAGCATTTATCGGATCCGGCAGATTTTCGACCGGTATCTCAAGTTTCTTGCGCAAACGTTCGATGTTTTCCATTTTTCCTGGAGTTAATAAATTTTTACAGTAATCGGTGAAGTATTCGTGAGCGAGCATAAAATCGAGCGAGCCCTTTCGCCATCCACTCGCGGGCTCAGGAATATTTCTCAATTCATACTCTTTTCTTAACAGCTTATTGGTTGCTTTGAACTCCTTTGTGCCGAGATGGTATGTATCAGCATCGCAAACGATCTTCTGCAATAAATTCTGAGGATTGCGTGGCATTCTCGTGGCCAGAATACAATCGCTGATTTGCCGGATAGTTTCCTCGTCGATCGAATATTTTATGAGGAATGTTTTCATCAGGTCTACACTTTTTATTTCATGCTTCGCTGGATCAACTAAAAGATGCCCTGTATCGTGAAACCACGCGGCTATGTATACGATGAATTGATCATTTTCGGAGAGATCAAATGTAGCGGCAATCTCCTTGCTTCGCTCCACAACATTTTCTGTATGCTCATAATTGTGAAACAGCAAGGCTTTTGTTGCATACTGGTCAAAAAGATCTTTTACAAAGCTTTCCGCTTTTTTATAAATATTGTGATAGTCCATAATCAGGGTTAAAAAGTAATATTAAGTTTAGTGCCTATAGAAAAACTAAATAAGTCTTCTTCTTTTGAAAAACCCATGGTTGCTGAAACGATTACCATATTGAAAGGCACATAATAAATTCCTCCCCCGTAAGCATTGTGCCATCGTTTAGACATTTCATTTTTCATCCACACACGGCCAATATCATTAAAAGCGATCAGTCCGAAATCACCTGGTAAAATATACCATTTTGAAGTAAAAAGTTTGATACGCATTTCCAAACTACCATAGGCCAGAGAAGAACCACTAAATCTGTTTTTCCTGAAGCCCCGCAAGAAGTTATTTGCTCCCAGGTTCAATGCCTGAAAATATTCAAAGTTCTTATTTAAGATATGTCCTCCGCCTAGCCTTAGCACTGCCACTAACCATGAGGGACTATTCAAACTCGCATAAACGGCCATATCGGATGTTAATTTCATCACTGACCGACCGTTTTTGGACAGGGGCGCCAGGGACGAAAACTCTGTGGTCCAGTGGATTCCCCTTGTTGGAAACAGTTCGCTGTTCAAATTATTGATGTCCACTCCAATCTTGACTCCCGCATATGTTTTGTTTGAAACAATACTTACCGAGTCTAAGCCAATTAATCCGGGTCTCGTGAGAATCTTGTCGGTATTGTCCTTCTGATTATACGAGTAATAATAAAACATTGGGCCAGCGTAAAGATTTACTTTATCAAAATATCTTCTTCGATATAACGCTTGCAAAGCAAGGTCATTAAACCGTACTCGATAAAACTCAATCGGCTTTCCTTCATCAATCACCGTATTATTGCCAAGTCCAAAAAAATTATTCAATGTCGGATTTACGAATTTACCATCAAGAACAAGGTCAGCGTTTCCAAACAGGTTAACAATCTCGCCGTGGTACCTCACCTGGTAGGCTCCTCCCTGCGGAGCATAAATTGCCGAAATTCTATTATCCGATGCAAAAGGCTCTTTACGGAATCCAAAAGTCCTACGCCAATAGCCGAAGCCTATCAACACCCCGTCATCTGTATTGAAACCGGCCACTATTCTTGGAAAACGAACCTGGGTATACTGTTTATCTACCCATCTGAATTGGTTCACATTGGGATTATGTGATAAACGCATCTTAGAGCGGTTATGACTCTTAACCACATTGAAACTATCAATCACATCATATAAAAAGTTCCGAACATTTCCTTTAATGTTGAAGGTATCGTTGCCTTTTCCTCCTATGATCCTTAATTTTATTCTCGATGCAACGTCGTCATTGACTTCGAAAAGATCGTTTCCATTCAATCCATACAATCGGACCTCGTCCGTTTCTCCATCGATAAAATTTCGTTCATATATTTTGTAACTCGTGTCATTTCGATTTTTTCTTTCGTAAACCGTGACATTTAAACCTCTCTCTGTTTCTGCAACCCTAAAGTACTCTGACTTGTTGGTGCCAACTATACTAATATCATCAGCTAAAAATTTATAGTAGCGCATGCCTCTTTCCAAAAGCACATTTCTGCGACTTACAAGGGTCTCGATGATGTGTTCACCATTCAATGGAAATATTTCGTCTGGTAGCCGGTGAACGGCTGTTGACAATACTGAGTCGCTAAGTTTGTCCTGAACATACTTGATTGTTTCCTGCCAGGTTTCTTTGTCGAGTTTGTTCAAAAAGATACGGTCGAAATCTCGCGCCGACCAATTCAGCCACTCAATAGCAGGCATGTTGGGCTTAAACCCTCTTAAGAACGGAAGTCGTCGCAGAGATACAAATTTTAATAGCAGCCCATCAGAATTAAAAAATGCCTGGTCGCGGTCGCGGGCTATAGGATAATATACTTTGCCTTTGCCAGAATCAATGGTGCCCCATTTCCACTGGTCAAAATGCCGGTCGAAGTCTGCTACAACCATATCGAGCAATCTTGCGCGCAAGACATCCCTTTGTTCAACCCGATGATCACTCTCATCAACCATTTTCTCTAAAAGTTTGGCCGTGCTTCTCGACTCAGAACTGTCTCTTGTAGGGTCACGCAACTCTAACAGGCAAACTTTATTTGCGAAAAGGGGTCTATAAAATCCGAATGCGGGATCATCGGGCACGAAGAAAAATTCTGGTACAGGTACTGTAATTTTTATAGCGTTTGCAATACTCGGAATAGCAATCGCAGAATATGGATGAGACGCAGAAATCATATCCTGAACGATGTCCTGTGCGATGGATTTTCGAAAATTTTCCGGAATTGCTTTTTCAGGATCTTTATCGATTGTTCTCAATGTCCATTCCCTTTCATCTTTATCAATAAGCTTTAATGATCTTGTCTGCTTTCCTCCCCCGAGGCTCAAGATTTTAAATCCTCCCTTTTCTTTGTTGATGTTGAATACACGAAGGTTGACAGGTGTGCTCCACTCAGCACGATAGTTGTTACCCATCATAAATCTCTGGATACTTGACGGCTGATCGTACTTTGTGGAAGCAGGCATGTTGATTGTATCCTTGTATTTTATGCTTGTAGGTAAAAACGTATCCTGTTTTATCTCTGGGAGTTTAGAAAAATCTATTACCTGGCCGGTAAAGTCTTTCTTAGCTGAATCACCATTAACCACGTAGAAGTTTACCGTTACATTTTTCTTTTTCGAGATTTCCAGAGTAGCAAACCCGACCTCATCTTTTACATATGGGGTTTTGCGCGTTTTTACAACTCTCTGACGCTTTGAGCCACTACCACTCACGATATAATTAAAACTGTCTTTGACGAATTGCAGGCTATGATCGTGACCATGAACAAAAATTGTATTCGGATGCGTCTTCATTACCTGTTCAACCTGTTCAACCATATTGCTGTAAAGCGGATGACGGAGGTCCTGTGGGGTACCAAACACGCTTCTGCTAATAGGATAGATTGAACCGATTACCGGTAGTGGAATGTAGGCATCTTTGTATAAGTCTGTAAAGGGAAAAATATGTTGTTTCAATCCATAAGCCCCTCCATGCAAGCCATAGGTCCGGAATGGATGGTGACAGGCAAAAATCACAAGTTTCTTATAGTTTCTCGCCAGGATATCGTTCAGTTGGGTTAATACCTCTTCCTGTGTCTTGTAAGGACAATCTGAATCTACTTCCGGTTTATCAAAAGGATGTAACCACCACTGGCTATCCATAATTACCAGTACTATATCGTCATTAATAGAAACTTCTACCGGTCCCGGACATCCGTCTTCCGGATAATA
>DAINQQ010000284.1:0-5723 GCA_036742645.1 Flavitalea sp. | reverse complement strand
TATTGTCACATATTCCCTCCAATTAGCGTTATTCGTGTTGCAATGAATCAACGCTTTTACTCTCTTGATGTATTTCGTGGTGCTACTGTCGCCCTGATGATCCTGGTGAATAACCCCGGAAGTTGGAGCCACATATATGCGCCTCTGGAACATGCTCCCTGGCATGGCGCAACCCCTACTGACCTCGTGTTTCCTTTCTTTCTTTTTGCTGTTGGCAATGCGCTCGCTTTTGTTATGCCGCGGCTTGAGGCAGCGGGTACGAAAGTGTTTTTGCAGAAAGTCATTAAACGCACCATCCTCATTTTCGTTATCGGCCTCTTCCTAAACTGGTGGCCATTCGTGAGATGGAATAACGGTGATCTCATCTTTAAGTACTGGGTTGATCCCGGGAATCCGGAGAATGGGATAAGAATCCTGGGAGTGCTTCAAAGAATTGCGCTGGCGTATTTCTTTGCGTCATTAGTCATCTACTTTTTCAAGATTAGGGGAGCCTTTCTCGTTGCAACAATATTGCTGCTGCTCTACTGGTGGTTATGCCTTGCATTCGGTGACCTTGCCGATCCTTTCAGTATGCAGGGATGGTTCGGAAATGAAATAGATCGTACCGTTCTTGGCGTTGCGCATATGTATAAAGGTGAGGGTGTACCCTTCGAACCGGAGGGGATTGCCAGCACGCTGCCGGCAATAGTGCAGGTCATATTCGGGTATTTCGTGGGCGACTATATCCAGAAAAAAGGAAAGAATACCGAAATGCTCACGAACCTTTTTGTGGCTGGTTGCCTGTTCATCTTCACTGCGCTCTGTTGGGAAATGGTGTTTCCAATCAATAAAAAGATCTGGACGAGCTCATATGTGGTATACACAACGGGCCTGGCGATACTGGTTCTGTCTATCATGATCTATTTGATCGAGTTTCGCAATCAAAGAGGCGCCTGGACGAAGTTCTTTGATGTCTTCGGAAAAAATCCGCTGTTTATTTTTTTCCTGAGCGGTTTTTTACCAAGATTACTTGCGTTGCTACGTTGGCAAGACCACCTGGACGCCGAGGGGAAGCCAGTTTATACCAGCGCTCTTCCATGGTTTTATCAGTATGTCTGTAAGCCCCTTTTTACGAACCCCAGGAACGGATCGCTTATATATGCGATCATTCTCATTTTCTTTTATTGGGCAATTTGTTTCTGGCTTGATAAAAAGAAAATTTATATTAAAGTTTAAAGTATATTTACTGCTGAGGCTGTTTTTGCTCAAAACGCTCATTCTGACGTTTTCGCTGCCTTTCATATCTCATATCCCAATGCAGCAACCCTCCTCTTGATTCCCCATTTCACCGGGATCTAAAACCGGTAATATTAGCAACCCCTAGACTAATTTGCTTTTTAACAATGCCTACATTATCGGTAATTGTACCTAACTACAACCATTGTCCCTATCTGAAATTAAGGATAGATTCCATTTTGAACCAAACTTACGAGGACATCGAGGTTATTATCTTAGACGACCACTCCCAGGATAATAGCGTTGAAATTATTGAATCATACCGCACACACCCCAAGGTCTCGCACATTCTACTGAACGATAGAAATAGTGGGTCGACATTTATACAATGGGAAAAAGGTATTAACCTGGCCACCGGAAAATGGATATGGATAGCCGAGAGTGATGATTGGTCGGAAAAGACGTTCCTGGAAACACTTATTCCTGCCTTCGAGGATTCCAAAGAAGTGAGTATCGCCTTTTGCCAGTCACTTGTAGTAACCGGCGACGGCAAAACGGTTAAGATCTCAAAAAATGACGCACTGGAAGAAATAATCTCCGGAACCGAATTTGTTGCCAAAAGACTTCTAAAAAAGAACCTGATCATAAACGCCAGCATGTGTGTTTTTAAGAAGGAGCATTATTATGCGGTATCGAAGAAACACCTCAAATACAAATTCATGGGTGATTGGTTGTTTTGGATTGAAATGGCGGCGCGTGGCAATGTATTTATTTCCGGCAAGGTGCTTAATTATTTTCGCAAGCACAGCGCAGATATCACATCAAGCGTATTTAAGTCCGGAATTTTTTTTCTTGAATATTTTCAATTTACAGATGATCTGCGCGAGCTGAGATTTCTCACTTCGGATCAAAAAATGAAAATGATTGAGAAAAGTTTTCCTAAATATTATTTTTCAAATATCTCAGAAAAAAAGGTCCGCAGCGACCTTGCTAAAACCTATCACAAGAACCTGGGTCTTAAATACTATGTAATAATGGCCGACACGTACTTCAAAAAAATAAAAAATAAACTTTGCATATCTCTGTGCAATACGAGAACCTGACGGCAAAAAACACGAACAGAAGCAGCACTGTGTACGCAGCATCCATAAAAGCGGGATTGTTGACGATTCCGTACAAGACCACATGTAAAGCTATTTCAGTAAGAGACCATCTCAACTTCGTTTCCACTAAATATCCTGGGTCATGATTTCTTATCTGTTAGTTTCCCTACCAAAAAGAAGATGACACAGATTCCCAAAAAGATCAAGGCAAGAATAATAATGGAAAATTTTGTTACCGCCATATCATATGTCACCCAAACATTCCATCCATTGAGATGGCCTGTTAAGCTGTACATGATGGCAATGTTCTCGATGACATCGCAAACACCTGCAGCGATGATGAGAAAAGGCATAAATCTTCCTGCGCGCCTGAGGATGGGATGAGCGGTTAAGCGGGAAAGGTAAATCGAGCCGATCGATAGGCCGGCTACATAAAGAACAATAAAAAGATAATCTAAATAAATTGCCTGAACTGCTTTGTCCAGTTTGCCGTCAGCGGAACCGGTCCATTCCCGCAAAATGCCTTCCGCAACGGGAACTTTCTTAGCGACTTCAAATCGGACGATATCTTTTGTTTGAAGCGGCTGCAAAAAATTCCTGGACCAAAGAATGAAGACAATGTTCAGTGATAGTAAAATCCAAAACAGGCTCTGCAATTGCCTGGATGATTGCACTGGCGGAGCAATGGAAAGTTCGGCCATATATGAGTATTTGTAGAAATGTCCTCTACGGCAGCTCTAAAGTTAAACAATTGACGATACAGAAAATCGCTTTTTTGATTCTACTCATTCCTGCGAGGTGTTTGCTGCCTGGTAGATCCGATTAATGATTTCTATCGTTTTTATTCCCTCGTAGCCATCGACCGCATGCCCTCCATGTTTCAGGACATGAATAATCTGCTGGTAGACTTTATCATGGTTGGACATAGAGCCCTGGTACAATCCATATTGGTTCGCAGGATTGCCTGAAGGCAGATTCTGTATTACATGCCCTTTCATCGATGTCACAAACGTCCATTAAGCGTCCCTGGTTAGAAATATGTACAGCATGGCGTTCAGCGATACGGCCACAACCAATTATTCCGAAACTGATCATGAATCAATTCTTTGAATTCTGTCTTTAGATTATTGTTTCTGCTCCGTTGTTATGAGTGTATAAAATGTCGACATATAAACCGATAGCGTGCATATTAATTAACTGATGCTTCGAATGCCTGAAATGCCTTTCAGGAAATGAAATTAGCCTGATTTGATTATCTTTCTGCAAGAACCATATGCATCGCTTTAAAAGCAACCTACAACATGCGCAAATTGCTGCAAAGGATTTTTCGAAAACCAATTACCTGGCTCGTTAACAGGTTTTCCTCCTCTCCTGTAAAGAAGGACGTCTTCTCTTCCCTATCCAAATTGTTAGAGAATGTCACTCTTCAAAAAAAAGGTGGCTCGGTAATTCCTTTTGATATGACCAAGGGAAAGTTCATTATTTTTTCAGATCAGCATAAAGGAGCCAAAGATCTGGCAGATGATTTCAGAAACGCGGAACCAAATTACCTGGCAGCACTGAGTCACTATTATATAAACGATTTTGTATTTATCAATCTTGGAGATAGTGAAGAATTGTGGGAGAGTACTCCAAAGACAGTTATCGAAAAGAATCGAATCACACTATTAGAAGAAGCAAAATTTCTTTTGGCCGGACGATACCATCGAGTGTATGGTAATCACGACCTCGAATGGAAATATGCAATTCAACAGACATTGTACCTGAAACCCATTTTTGGAGAGAAGCTTCAGGTATGCGAAGGCCTCGTGCTTCAAACATCTTATAATAATAAACCATACTCTATTTTTCTTACCCATGGTCACCAGGGTGATCAAAAAAGCGACGGCAACCCTTTCAGCACCTGGGTAGTGGCAGCGCTCTGGACACCGATACAACGGTTTTTCGAGATCAGTATCGACACGATCTCGGATTCATTCGAGCTCGTCGACAAGCATAATATCATAATGTATGAATGGAGTGCGACGCAGAAAGATCTCGTCTTCATTTCCGGGCATACACACAAACCAGTTTTTGCGTCGCTTGATCATATCGAGCGCCTCGCGAAACAATTGGAACGTGCAACTGCAGCTAACGATACCGAACAGGTTAAATCTTTACAGTCCGAACTGGACAAGAGAAAGGCGGAATATGCAGGTAAGAAAATAGTTCGTACTATGGCGATGCCGACATATTTCAACACGGGCTGCTGCTGTTTTAACGACGGCGATATCACGGGCATCGAAATTGCGGATGGATTTATACGACTGGTAAAATGGGAAACGATCGATAAAGAGAGTAAGCGCAGAGTTTTGGAAGAATCACCATTGTTTTATTTGTTTGATCAGTTGGAGACGCATATTTAGAACACGATGGGCGCCAATTAAGGGGCGCGAATGCAATTTGCATACACAATGCGCGTGTCAAATCTATTTCTATGAAGTACAAATGTATCCTGGCGTCTATGTGGATTTGTATAACGTGTACCGGTTGTTTTACGCGATGGGTAATGTCCGAGGGTGAAGTAAAAAGACACTATGCATCGCGGCCGGTTAAGCCTACATTTTTTACAATTAAGAATGACTCGGTAGAACTTTTTTGTGCAACTACGGGGAACGATACGCTTCCTCCCCTCTTGCTGATCCATGGCGCACCAGGTGGATGGTTCAGTAACATTTCATATGTCGATGATCCGGATCTTCAGAAACGCTACCATATTATCGCGGTGAGTCGACCGGGGTACCATAAATCAAAATTTAAAAACCGGCGAAAAGCGCTTACCTCCATTGAACTCCAGGCCATCGCTATTCACGAGGCGCTGCGATTAAACCGGTCTTTTAAGAAAGGTGTTGTATTTGGAACTTCGTACGGCGCACCAATCGCTGCAAAGATGGCCATGGAGTATCCCACTCAGTTCTACCACCTTGTAATGGTGGCGGGTGCCCTGGATCCCGAAAATGAAAAATTCTGGTGGTTCCATCCATACCTCCAGTCACTGCTTGTACGACTCTCACTTCCTCACTTTATAAATACTGCAACCGAAGAAAAATTCGCTCACGTGAAGGAATTGGAGCTGCTACTTCCTGTATGGCCGAAACTGGATATTCCTGTTACAGTGATTCAGGGTGATAAGGACCAAATCGTGCCTACTGTGAATTTTGAATTTGCGAAAAGCCATTTAAAAAACAAAGAGGCCGAATTTATCTTCCTTACAGGTGCCGGCCATCTTATCAGGCGTTCTCATCCGCAGGTTATTAAGGACGTTCTGTTAAGGATAGCTCGATGACGGGTATAGGCTAACGGGCAAGGTTTAAGGTTTAAGGTCGGAGCACCCAGTAAAGTTTAAACATTAAGCGAAGGGCCCGA
>DAINQQ010000283.1:0-5853 GCA_036742645.1 Flavitalea sp. | reverse complement strand
CAAAAACCCGCTGGGATGAAACGACCAAGCCTATTTCACAGGGAGAAGAGCAGGGATTATTATACACCCGTTGGACAAAAATGATGCGCAAGAAAGTGGATGAACTTTCTGGAGGGAAGGTTGGCTATGTACATGTGCAGGGAATGAACGATGGAAGTTACAGGACCGTATATGAGGATGTGCTCGGAAAAGCAGCTGACAAAGAAGCTCTAATCGTTGATACGCGGTTCAACGGTGGTGGCTGGTTACATGATGATCTTGTAACATTCCTGGGAGGAAAAAAATACCTGGGCATGTCACCACAAGGTGTAAAGCCCGTATCCAATGAGCCATTCAACAAATGGACCCTGCCCTCCACCGTCGTCATGAGTGAAAGCAATTACTCAGATGCATTCATTTTTCCTTACGCGTACAAGAGCCTGGGCCTTGGCAAGTTGATTGGTATGCCTGTTCCCGGTACCGGAACGGCTGTATGGTGGGAACAACAAATTGATCCAACGTTGGTGTTTGGAATTCCAATGGTGGCCACGATCGGAAAAGAAAACCGGCCGACAGAAAATCTCCAACTGGAACCTGATATAAAGGTGCCCAATGATTTCGCGGCGATTCTCAGTGGAAAAGATCAACAGTTGGAAAGAGCCGTTAAGGAAATGCTTGACGAGATCAGCAAGAATAAAAATAAAAAGGGATTTTAAAAGCATTTTTTTACAGCTCGACTTGAATTCTGAAGCCCAGCACTATTCTTAGCATATGGAGGCTGTCTCGCAAGAGGCAGCCCCTCTTTTTTCTGACTGTCCTGTGCTGAAATTGACTTCGCGCTCCTGGCCGATTCACATCAAACGCTCTTTGGTTTGCTGGAGTATTATCCATAATCGCAACTTGTTCTGCTGCCGTACCTGCTTTAAAACTGGTGTGTTTCTTGTATCAAAGATTGAGCGCTATTAAAGGAAAAGGTTGAAAATCACGTGGAACCAGCAGGCGGAAGCTATCTGGAGGCCAAAAAAATATGTATCTTAAATACCAACCTATGGCTTCAAATTTTAGAACTGCAATTAAATCCCTTGTTTACAAAGGAGCTTCCGTTGAACTCTCAAAAAGATTCACCGCGTTAAGTGATGAGGAACGCGTGTCACTCAGAGATATAATGACGCCGAAAAATGGAAATGAAAATGGGGGAAAATTAACGCAAGAAGAAATAGATGAACACCTTGTTAAGCGCCTTTCTAAGTTTAGAAACCAGGTAATCCCGTGGATCAACAATTTTTATCCTTTACAAAATGCCACTGTCCTGGAGATCGGTTGTGGTACAGGCTCATCAACCGTGGCGCTCGCCGAGCAAGGAGCGAAGGTCTATGCAATTGATATCAACGAAGACTCATTAAAAGTCGCTCATAACCGTTTACAACTGTATAAGCAAAACGCGACAATAATCCAATGTAACGCAACAGAAATTCAGTCCTGCCTCGGACATATTTCCTTCGACTGCATTATTTTCTTTGCAACCCTTGAGCATATGATCAATGAAGAAAGGATTACCGCCCTGCGGATGGCCTGGGACATGTTGAAAAAGAATAGAATCCTTTGCGTCATCGAAGCTCCGAACAGGTTGTGGCACCACGATTTTCATACTTCCCTTCTCCCCTTTAATATGTGGTTGCCCGACGATCTTGCATATCAATATGCAAAATTCAGTAAAAGAGAAAAATTCAATGAACTTTACAATGATCATCCTCCCGGTAATATGTTAGGATTCCTGCGAAGGGGAAGAGGAGTAAGCTATCATGAATTTGACGTTGCAATTAATAATTTTGATCACTCGCAGGTAATTTCTTCATTGGAAGAGTTTTCAAAAAGAAAATTCCTTGGCCCCATCTACGATCGCTTTCGTCCCCGGAATTATTACGCATTCAAATGCCTGTTAAAAAAAGCTGGGCCTAAAATTCATAGCGGGTTCTATGAACCGTGGCTTGACATCTTAATTAGGAAACGCTAGTGCCGGATTGAACTCCAAAAATGAAAGGTAGGATGAGCCGCGGAAATACTACCTATATACCGGATATTGCCCCGCTCGTTTGACCGATTGGAATTCTATTCAGAAGGGCCTAAGCACCATTGCTAGGTATGGCAAAACTTCATCACCTTATCTTTAAAGTATATAAAAAAATTTTCTGTATAAATTTGCGCAAGTGAATGCTTGCCTATATATTTGCAAGCAAATACTTGCGCATATATGGAAGCCCGCAGAGATGTTTTCCAGGCCATTGCCGATCCTACGCGCCGTCAGATAATCGGATTGGTAGCTCAACAGCCTCTTAATCTCAACATGCTTGCTGAAAAATTTCATGTCACCAGGCAAGCCGTTTCGCTCCATGTCAAAATTCTAACGGAGTGCGGCCTTATAGAAATTAAACAACAGGGCAGGGAAAGGTATTGCGAGGCCAGGCTGGAGGGACTAATTGAAGTTTCCGATTGGGTTGAGCAATACCGTATGCTCTGGAATAAAAAGTTTAAATCACTTGAGAAATATCTTGATAAAGTTCAAACAACAAAAAAATCAAAGAAATGAATACACATGTAACAACTGAAAAAAAACAATTTACACTTGTACATGAATTCGATGCACCAAAGGCATTAGTGTTTAATGCATTTGCGAACGAGGATGCTTTGAATGAGTGGTGGGGACCAGTCGAGACAAACAACTCGGTCATCAAGCTTGACTTTAGGGTCGGCGGTATTTTTCATTTTAAGATGGAACATGAGGGCAAAGTAAATTACGGCCGCTTTTTATTCAGGAAAATTCAACCATACGACTTACTTGAATTCACCAATGCCTTTGCCGATGCAAATGCTAACATCATCAGCGCTCCCTTCGATATTCAGTTGCCTTTAGAAATTTTATATACGCTTGTTTTTACTGAAAGGAATGGAAAGACAACAATTACGCTTACAGGACAGCCTGTAAATGCCAACAACGACGAACAGGCAGCATTTTTGTCCATCGGCGAAAGTATGCAGAAGGGATTTGGCGCGACATTCAATCAATTATTCCTACATCTCGAAAAGATCGGAAAAGGAAATAAAAATGCATCTCAATAATATATGATTCTTGAATTACTTCGTGTAAAAACGTCACAATAGTTCACTTCTGAATACCCGTTCTAAATCCTCGTACGGCTTAAATCTATTGAGCTTGTTCTTAACTTGACCTATGAATCGATCTCGCAGTTTGGTTTCCCGTATTTACCTTTTTAGCATTACCACTGGTAGTTGCTATGATTGCGAACTTCGAAACGTGATGGACAAAGAAAACTCAAGTAACACTTTTTATGATATCCAAATGCGAACAAAAAGATTTCGAAGAAATTTACAATATCATCAACGATGCAGCCATTGCGTATAAAGGCATAATTCCCAAAGACAGATGGCACGAACCATATATGACCGAACAAGAATTGAAAGAGCAAATGGACGATGGAATTCAATTCTGGGGTTACGCAGAGGATGACAAACTTCTTGGAGTGATGGGGATTCAGCCTAAAGGCGATGTTACACTAATCCGACATGCATATGTTCGGTCATCAGCAAGGAATAAAGGGATCGGTGGAAAATTGCTTCAACATCTGCTTTTAATCTCGACAACACCGATTTTGATTGGCACCTGGGCGAATGCCAATTGGGCAATTGATTTCTATGTGAAACACGGTTTCCGCATTTTGCCAAAAAATGAGGTGAATGGTTTGCTCCGAAAATATTGGACAATTCCCGACAGACAGATTGAAACATCTGTCGTCCTGGCAAGTCCAGATTGGAAAAGTTGAGACTAAAGTACTATGCAATAGAACGCATGCGATTGCGGTTTCTCAACTCGCATAGCACATAACATCTTACAAATACTTTTCGATTAGTCGTTTTGTTTTGCGTACACCCTCTTCTTCTGGTTGAGTGTTTCCCTCGAATTCAATACCTATATAACCCTTAAAGCCAGATGCCTTGACAATACCGATCAACTTTTTATAGTCGATCAGGGGCTGCTCGCCGTTGCTGTCAAAATCATAGGTCTTTGCGCTGACGGCTTTTGCAAAAGGTAATAACTCCGTTATCCCTTTATACCGATCATACGGATCCTCGCAGCCATTTTGCGTGGTACCCCATGGATGCGAGATACAAAAATTTCCGAAGTCAGGGAGCGTGCCAACATTCGACCGATTAACCTGCTTCATGATGTCGGCCAGCCAAAAGCCTTTCGACGAATCGCTTCCGTGATTTTCTACAACGACATTTATATTCATCGGCGCCGCAAAGTCCCCAAGTCGGGAAAGCGAATCTATCGATGCGGTTTTCTTAGCATCCGTAGTTCCTTCACCATGCAGGTTGACGCGAACCGTTCTGCAGCCTAAGAGCCTCGCCGCCTCTATCCATTTTTTATGGTTGTCTATCGCCTTCAATCGTTCCTTATCTTCCGGTAAAGCAAGAGGACCTTCTTCATCCACCATAACAAGATGGTTGATGACACCGGCATCCTTACTTCTTTTGAGTAATTCGTTAAGATAGGCCGAGCTCTTACCCGCTTCCTTGAAACTCATTTTAGTTCCGCCGAAAAATCCATTCACATACTCGACAACACCGATATCAAAATCGTTCCTTGCTTTCAAGGGAAAATCAAGATGATCAAGTTTACCGGATTTCAATGCGCGATGCAACGACCATTCTGCCAACGAGATCTCCAGACCGGCGGCTTGCCTGTCGGAATACGGAGATGAGTTAAGCACCAGTGCCCCGGCTCCTAGCAGGGATTGTTTCACAAAATGTCTTCGCGTAAGCATAGCAATATTTTTGAAGTGAACAAGTCAGGATATACTTAAAACGGCATTATTGACCTACGATTCATAATGCATCACAAATCTACCAATGGCTCCTTAAATTTCGACAACATTTTAACTCCGACGCATCGTCAACTATCGACGACAGATTCGACATTTTGTGATGTAGACAACGGATAATAATTAATTTCCAACCTGTCATCGTTCGGTTAGATCAGTTTCATTTGAAACTGTCCGATACCTTGGGCAATCTTTATTATTATTCCTGATAACAATTAACTTTCAAATTTGGATGATAGTTTGCACTTTCGTTTCTTCCCTACCATGTGTAACATTTTAAAGAGCAAAATATGTTGTATGAAATACCTATTACCGGCCCTCATCTGCGCCTTTGCCCAGACTGCTTTATCCCAGGTACAACGGGACTCGCTGGAAATTGTTCAGGTGTTGAAAGATGATTACAGGACAATGATCAACTGGGACATTAAAAAACACAAGGCACTATGCACAGATGACTATATCCTAATTGAAGACGGAGAAATATGGAATATGGAAAAGGAAGCAGAACATTACAGAAAAAGTGCTAACAGGATTCTTGAGAGAAAAGATTACTTTGATTTTATCTTCGTCAGAATACTTGGAAATACGGCTTATGCCGTGTATAACTTGAAATCTGACATTACCGAAGCCGGAAAGTCAATAACAAGACGATGGACCGAAAGCGTAATATTCCGTAAGACTCAGAGCAAATGGAAAATTGCGCTTATACATTCAACACCTATTGACAAAAAATAACAGGTGGCGTTTACACAGACCTGTGAGGCCTTCTAGATCTTCGAGACCTCACAGGTACGAAGAAAGTTCCTAAAATAGGATCCCTGATCTTTTTCGTTATCAGTAAGCCGTCGCATCCCTCCGTCGCATAGAACGGCTTCAATCCATATCCTGTACAAAATCTAAAAAAGAACCAGTAAAGATTATAAATTTTCTATGACATCACGGTATCCCCGTCCGATAGGAATTGATACACCGT
>DAINQQ010000282.1:0-5857 GCA_036742645.1 Flavitalea sp. | reverse complement strand
AGCGATCACCACACCCGGAATGATGAACCATTCAGGCATAAGATCGTAAAAAGCATTGATCCCTAATCGCGATTTTAATTCTGCGGTGATGGTCTGTCCTCTGTGGTGAGCAATGAGCGAAGCTCCCTGGCCGAAGTAATTCAACAGCAGACATATTTTTACAAAAATCCACGATACACGGATATTACCCCGGCCGCAGTGCCCGAGATCCGAATACAGGGCTTCCGCGCCGGTGGTACATAGAAATACCGCCCCCAACAGAAAATAGCCTTGCGGATAAGTAGCGAGAAATTCTATGGCATAATAAGGGCTAAGGGCTTTGAATATTGTTAGATCGTCGAAAATATGGTACACACCAAGTACTGCAAGCATGCTAAACCATATGAACATAATTGGCCCAAACAGCTTGCCGATTGAAGCAGTGCCGAATTGTTGCAGAAAAAAGAAAGCCGAAAGGATGCCGATAACAATATATACTATGGTGTTGTCGGACTTTCCCAGTTGGCGCAATGCCGACAATTCTCGTAATCCTTCTACAGCCGATGTGATTGAGATCGGGGGCGTAATGATACCATCCGCCAATAAAGCCGCGCCACCTAGCATGGCAGGAATAACAAGCCATTTCCTTTGTCGCCTCACCAGCGCATATAAAGCAAAGGTTCCACCTTCACCCCTGTTATCGGCCTTTAGAACAAGCCATACGTACTTTAAAGTGGTTTGAAGAGTGAGCGTCCAGATAATACAGGAGAGGGTTCCGATAATGAGGTGATCAGAAATCGTCCTGCCTCCGATGATTGCATTAAACACATATAGGGGAGATGTTCCAATGTCACCGTAAATTATGCCCAACGCAATAACAAGTCCTGCTGCGGAAACCTTATTGATCTGTTTGCCCACGATGGAGATGGTTAGTTGAATATGTTGTCAAAGGGTTCATCGTACAAAATATTAGGCCATTGAACCTGGAAGCGCCAAAGTTATACGTAAAAAAACTAAGTTTTGGATGTTTTATTGCACCTGCATTTAAGGAGTTTCCAATTGCAGGCAGGGACTGTTTACTATTTTATAAAAGCCTAAAATTGTATTCGAAAGTTTGGGCGACCGTGGCACAATTCTTAATTTGCCCGTAAAACGTGTTCTTTCTTGTTCTTTAATTAGAAGAAAATCCTTATATGAATTTCAGTAAGTTGATAGTGGTTGTTATTGTGTGTGTGTTGACTTCTTTCAGTGTAAAATCCCAAAGAATTTATTATAGCGAGCCGGAAAGAGAGGACTCCCGTCGTACGGAATTTGAGATAATTGGTAAGGTCGGTGGAAATATTCTCGTTTTTAAAAATAACAGGAGCAACAACTTCATTTCCGTGTATGATGACGAGATGAAGCTTATTGAACGGGTACCGCTTGACTACGTAGACGAAAAGTGGATTAATGTAGATTTCATTCCCTATAATGATTACTGCTGGATGATCTATCAATTCCAACGCAAGGGAATTGTGTATTGTATGGGAGTTAAAATAGACGGTAACGCTAAACGCGTGGTAGATCCGATCGAACTCGATACGACAAAGATTGGATGGGCTTCCAATAATAAGATTTACTCTACGATTTTCAGTGACGACAAGCAGAAGATCATGGTGTTCAAGATCAATAGCCGAAATCCCGAAAATTTCCTTTTCACCACCTTGTTGTTCGATGATAAAATGCAATTACAGGCTAAGCACAGGATGACGCTGCCGATGGACGAGAGGAACGATTATTTTACTGATTTTCTACTTGACAATGAAGGTGATCTTGTTTTTGGCAAATTCATCAGGAAAGGTGGCAGTGATTATATTACGGATGTCAAGCTCATAACAAAAAACGCCGATAAAGAAGAATTCGCCCATATCGATCTTAACACGCGGGATAGGATACTCGATGAAATCAAAATTAAGGTTGATAACTCGAATAACCGATACTTGTTGAGTTCGTTGTACTACAAGCAACGGCGTGGAAATATAGAAGGGTTGTATACTCTTGCCTGGGACAAAGCAACTCAGTCTATCGTCAAAGAACATGTGATGACTTTTTCCGAGGAACTACGTCAGCAGGCAAAAGGTCCTGACGCCAACGTGAAACTGGCGTTTAACGATTACTTCCTTAAAAACATTATAACGAGGAAAGACGGGGGCTATATCCTGGTTGGTGAAGCGATGTACACGACAACCCGGGGAGGAGCCTTTAACCGCTGGGATTACCTTTCCTGGAACAGTCCATGGTCTTCGCCGCTGGATTACTACTATTCACCCTACTATAATCAATGGCGATCACCCTGGAACAGGTGGGGTGCGGGACAGGCTACCCGCTACCATGCCGAAAATATTCTGATCCTTTCGTTCGATAAGAACGGTGGGGTAGAGTGGAGTAATGTTATTCCCAAGAGCCAGTTTGATGATGAAACCGATATGCTTATCTCACACCAGATCCTCAATACCGGCGGAGAGTTACATTTTCTTTTCAATCTTTATGAACGAAGGACACTATTGTTAAACGATCATACGTTAGGTGCAAATGGGAGTATCACCCGTCACCCTACTTTAAAGAATCTGGATAAGGGCTTCGAGTTCATGCCCCGTTTTGGCAAACAGGTAAGTGCACGGTCTATGATAATGCCATGCCAGTACCGTAACTATCTTACGTTCGCCAAAATAGATTTTTAAACATATCCACGAGTGGTAGGAATCTTCAAACAAAAAAATCCAGGCAATACCCTATTATTACTGATATATGCATTGGTTCTAAAGTTTCCGTCATTCCTCCATCCCGTTGCACCATTGCAGTTATCTGGCGATCACTATCTGTATAGGCAGCTTGTTGGTTTTCTGCATTCGCTTCATCTGCCGCTTATTTTGTATTCTCTCTTAACTTTCGCCTTGGTTTTTGGCCAGGCATTGTTACTCAACAGGATCTGCAACGCGCAAAAAATGATCGCGAAGCCGACCTATCTGCCTGCCATGGCCTTTGTATTAATCAATTCACTATTCGTCCAGTGGAACCAGTTTTCAGCCCCTTTGCTCATCAATACTTTCCTGATCTGGATTTTCTACCGGATGATGACCTTGTATAACGAGTCAAAAGCAGGCAACGCAATATTTAATATTGGCTTATTGCTGGGCATTATAACGATGCTCTATCATCCTGCCGTCGTATTTATTTTGCTTGTTTTGTTCACGCTTTTTATAATGCGCCCCTTCCGCATCCAGGAATGGGTGATTGCTTTTCTGGGTATCACAACGCCATACTATTTCCTCGCTCTGATTCTGTACTTTACCAATCAGTGGAGTTGGGATCATCTGATCCCCTTTATACCTTTTGAACTTCCTCGCATGCCGACTTCTGTTTTCACCACTATAAGTATCGTGTTGCTGGTGATACCGTTTATCATTGGTGGTGTATTTGTCCAAAACAATCTTAATAAAATGCTGATCCAGGTACGGAAGGGCTGGAGTTTATTATTAATAATGATAATGATTTCGATGTCTGTAATCGTTATGGACGGCGATACGAATTATGTCAATTGGATATTATGTGTAGTTCCTATTAGTACCTTTCATGCAGCGGCGTACTTCTATCCACTTAATAGAACCCTGCCTTCGGTCATCCATTGGATCACATTCGCCTATACGATTTATGTTAATTATACTCCCAGGTGACAAACCGTTTCCGAAGTCCGGCGATTAATTTTTAACTTTGCCCTTCCTTCTAAAACTTAGAGCATGAAATTCGGAGTAGTTGTATTTCCAGGTTCTAATTGTGATCGCGATATTCGTGATGCTTTGCAGGATGATCTGAATCAGGAAGTCATCATGTTATGGCACAAAGACAAGGACCTTTCGATGTTTACAACTGCTGATTGCATTGTTCTTCCTGGAGGGTTTTCTTACGGGGACTATTTGCGATGCGGTGCTATTGCCCGTTTTAGTCCGATGATGCAAAGTGTAATTGAATTTGCGAATAAAGGAGGCAAGGTATTGGGAGTTTGCAATGGCTTCCAAATTTTGTGTGAATCGCACCTCTTGCCTGGCGTATTGCTTCGGAACGGAGATCAGCAATTTGTCTGTAAAAATATATATCTGAAAGGCCTTGGCTCAAACAGGCCTTTAAAAATACCGATCGCTCATGGCGAAGGAAGGTATTATGCCGACAACAAAGTCCTCGACAACCTCGAGGCAAATAACCAGGTAATCTACAGGTATTGTAATGAAAATGGCGATATAACTACCGCTGCAAATCCCAATGCCGCTTCTCGTAACATCGCCGGTATTTGTAATGCAGAGCGTAACGTTTTTGGTATGATGCCACATCCTGAAAGGGCGACATCTGAAGCTCTGGGCAATACCGATGGCAGAATTATCTTAAACGCGCTGTTAATTAATGAGTCTGTTATACCAGCTAAGCAAGGTTCAGAATTAGTTAATATTTAGAATTTCATTAGGATTATAAAGTAGAATTTTGCACCTTATACGGACACAATTAAAGCCTGCATGAAAAAATTCTCTTTATTAATAGTCAGTTTGATAACGGCATCGGTGCTATTCGCCCAATCGAATAAACAGGTCAAGTGGGCTTTCAGTTCTAAAAAGATCGCTGATAAAACATACGAAGTACATATGACTGCCACCATCAATGGTAATTTTCATATGTACGCCCAGAATGTGGGCGTTGAAGGCCCTTTGCCAACAGCCTTTGTGTTTACAAAAAATCCATTGTTGCAGCTGGATGGTAAAGTGAAAGAGGTTGGAAAACTGGTAAAAAAACATGAAAGCACCTGGGGCGGAAATGTAAACTATTATGAGAAGACAGTAAATTTTGTTCAGACAGTTAAGGTAAGAAGTTCTGCAAAGACCAACCTTGCCGGAAAGGTCGAATTTATGGTTTGTGATGATAGCCGTTGCCTTCCGCCCGGCGAAGTGGAGTTCTCCGTGAATATTGGCGGTTAGGTTAATTATCCGAATATATTTGCTGAACGAGTTCTATGTGGACTCGTTTATTTTTAATGTATAAACCTGCTTTTTTGAAAAACTGTTTATTGATTCTGCTTTCATTGTTTGTCAGTTCAATCATCATTGCGCAGGACTCGGCGATTTTTAAATGGCAGGTCGCAGGAATAAAAAAATCACCCGGGGTATACGAACTCGAATTCAAAACAAAAGGGAATGATCAATGGCAATTGTATGGACCAAATGAAGTATTTGGCGATGTGCCATCAATAGAAATTGAACTGGCAGATTCTTCCATTAAGATTGAAAAACCTTTTACCGAAGCAGGGCAAAAAAAAACGATTAAGAATACCATATTTGAAAACAGCGCTTTCAATGTATACACCGGGCCAGCTGTATTCAAGACAGTAATAAAGTTTAGTGGGCCTACACCATCAAACCTGCTTGGGGTATTCCGGTATACATATGGGATGAATGATGAGTTTTATCCGTTAACATCTTTTTCTTTTTCTGTGCCTCTGGAAGGAGGGGTGGCTAATACAACACGTATAAAGATTGAAAGCTTTGACCTGAAACATCCTCTCGCGAACTGCGGCGACGATAATGCCGGCGGCCAGGGAATGCTGACGATATTTTTACTAGGGCTTGTGGGAGGTTTTATAGCCTTATTGACGCCGTGCGTTTTTCCTTTGATCCCGCTGACCGTTTCATTTTTCACCAAGCAATCATCAAACAGAAGCAAAGGTGTCGGGAATGCCATCATTTATGGTTTCTTTATTTTTGTGATTTATATTTTATTAAGCCTTCCCTTTCATTTTGTTAATGAAAGCAATCCTGAAATCTTAAATAACATTTCAACGAATGTCTGGTTGAACCTC
>DAINQQ010000281.1:1426-5870 GCA_036742645.1 Flavitalea sp. | reverse complement strand
TGTACCGATATGCCAGGTTTTGAATTTTTTGGTGAAGAAGAAAGAAAAGAAGTTACTGATGTGTTGCAAACGGGCATTATGATGCGTTACGGTTTTGATGGCCCCCGCAAAGGAATCTGGAAAGCCATTGAACTTGAGAAAGCCATTTGCGAGCGATTCGGTTGTGCGCATGCTCATCTGGTATCCAGTGGAACAGCAGCTCTGACAACCGCTATGGCGGCATTGGGAATCGGCTACGGTGATGAAATCATTCTACCTTCTTTCACTTTTGTTGCCAGTTTCGAGGCTGTGCTTAGCGTCGGCGCAGTACCTGTATTTGTTGACGTTGATGATACTTTGACCCTCAGTCCAGAAGCTGTACGGAAAGCCATTACAAAAAAAACAAAATGTGTAATGCCGGTACACATGTGCGGAAGCATGGCTGATATGGACGCTCTACAGAAAATTTGCAAAGAGAATAATTTGCTTTTGCTTGAGGATGCATGCCAAAGCATCGGTGCAACATATAAAGGGAAACACCTGGGCACGATCGGGGATGCCGGAACTTTTTCGTTCGACTTCGTGAAAACAATTACCTGTGCTGAAGGTGGCGCATTGCTTACTAACCGCGAGGATGTTTATATTAGTTCTGACGGTTATAGTGACCACGGTCATGATCATAAAGGTGTCGACCGCGGGGCAGATCTCCATCCTTTTATAGGGTATAACTTTCGTATCTCCGAATTGCATGCAGCAGTTGGATTGGCACAAATAAAAAAGCTCGAGCAATTTTTATCTATACAAAGACGAAACCATAAACAACTGCAGGAAATCATCAGGCAAATTCCCGAAGTCTCCTTCCGCCGGATACCAGATCCGTCGGGAGACAGTTGTACCTTCCTGAGCTGGTTCTTACCTACGAAAGAAATTGCCCAGGCAGTCGTTCAGGAGATGAAAGCACAAAATATCATGGCCGGCAATTTTTACTGGTTTGATAATAACTGGCACTACATCAGGAAATGGGATCACCTGAAAAAATCTGTGATGTTAAACGCCTTGGATCCCGACCTCAAGTCTGCAGTGATCGCCCAGGCTACAAAAGATTTTTCTGCAAGTGATGAAATCATGAGCCGCTGTATCTCTACAGCTATCGGCTTATCAGTCAGTGCAGAGCAAATGGCTGAAAAGGGAAATAAAATTGCGGCTGCAATAAAAAAATCACTTGCGGGAAATTCCGTCAGAGTATAATTATTCTCCCCGGGCTTTACCGAAACCATCAAACAATCGGATAGCACCAACATCTTCCGGGAAATCAACTACTGTTCATTGTTTGGCTTCGAGATAATCACAGTACTCGAGAGATCCTAAACGAAAACGTAGAGGCAGTCTTGTATGCTTCTCGAATTGCAGTTCTTTGCGGCAGAAAAATCCGAAATCACGGGTATAGTGATCATCAGTTAGATATTGCTGCGTAGATAGACGCTTCAGAGGTGTCAACCCAGGGTGGTACGAAGGAGAAGATATCAGGAAAGATATTGGTCGCTTATCTTGCCAAAACGATTGTAAAAGACCTGTCTGAATCGAACCCACAACAGAATCTTTTAAGAAATTCTGCGCGGCGGCTGGCCTCACAAAAGCTGTGAAAATCAACACAACAATAATTTTATAAAATCGTTGCCTCACCCCTGTGTAATTTGTTGTAAATTTACGGCCTGATTTTTGTGGTTTGCGGCCCTTCGTCAAAAATTGAAGGGCTTCGACCAAAATCCTAAAACGTAAGATGGCACTCGGTCAAAGTCTACAGCAAAAGTTACTACAAAAACTGTCGCCACAGCAAATTCAGTTAATGAAGCTGCTGCAGGTTCCCACGGCCAATCTTGAGGAGCGTATTAAGGAGGAATTAGAGGAAAATCCTGCGCTGGAACACACCGAAGAAGATCATGACGACCAATTTGACGAAACGAAAGACGAGTTCGACAGTTCGAATGAGGAAGACTTTGAAGCTGAGGGAAGCGAGGATGAATACGGCAATGTCGATATTAGTGAATATGTGAGCGATGATGATGGCGAGATAGCCGATTATAAGATGCGTGATGACAATTATCCGGAGATTGATGATAATAAGGTGGTTCCCTATAAGATCGAGACTTCTTTTCACGAACATCTACAGGATCAGCTATTGATGTTGAAACTCGACGAGAACCAAAAAAGGATAGCTGAACAAATTATTGGGAGCATTGATGACGACGGGTACCTCCGTCGGGAAACTGCTGCAATCGTGGATGATCTTGCTTTCAGGCAGAATATTGAGAGCAATGAACAGGAGGTTGAAACGGTGATTCGCTTCATCCAGCAATTCGACCCGCCGGGGGTTGCAGCAAGAAATCTCCAGGAGTGTTTGCTGTTGCAGTTACAGCGTCACAAGAACGAACGCAGAGAAGTTGAAATGGCTATCGATGTACTATCCCTGTACTTCGACGAATTCACAAAGAAACATTACGATAAAATACAGCGCGGTCTAAATCTTACCGATGATCAGCTTAAGGATGTGATCAACCAGATAATCAGGCTGAATCCTAAGCCGGGTGGGAATCACGGAGATCTAAATAAAGCCGAAAGTTATGTAGTGCCCGACTTCTTCATTTTTAATAATGGTGGCAAACTTGAGTTGACCCTTAATTCAAAAAACGCCCCGGATCTTCGCATCAGTGAAGGTTACCGCGACATGCTTCGTGAATATGACAAGGGAAGCAAAAAGGATAAACGGCAAAAAGAAGCTGTGATCTTCATTAAACAAAAAATCGATGCTGCCAAATGGTTTATTGATGCCATCAAACAACGGCAGCATACTTTGACCAGTGTGATGGAAACGATCATGGACTATCAACGCGAATTCTTTCTCACCGGAGACGAAACCGTTTTACGCCCGATGATATTAAAGGACATCGCAGAAAGAACCGGTCTTGATATATCTACGGTAAGCCGGGTTGCAAACAGCAAGTTCGTACAAACTGAATTTGGCACTTATCGACTGAAATTCTTCTTTAGTGAGTCCCTTAGTACAGACAGTGGGGAAGAGGTATCAACCAGGGAAGTGAAGAAAATTCTCAGCGACCTGATAGAAGCTGAAAGCAAAAAGAAGCCGCTGAGTGACGAAAAACTAACCGAGCTATTACAGGAACGCGGATATAATATTGCGCGCCGGACGGTTGCCAAGTATAGGGAACAACTAAATATTCCTGTTGCCAGGCTTAGAAAAGAACTTTGACAATGTCTACACTTATTTCAGGAAACGGAAAATTGCTGGAAGAAAAACCTAAGTTTTCGAGGATCACCAGAGTAGCTGCTCATCTCCTTTCGTGGATATTCCATCCTTTACTCATTCCACTGTATGTAACTATTTTTCTTTCTTACATACATCCATATGCCTTCGTTGCACTGAGTGAACGCGGCAAAATTTTCAAACTCATATTTGTTTTCGTCAATACTGCTATGTTTCCAGGCATGGCGGTTTTCTTAATGTGGCGCCTGAAGTTCACGCAGTCGATTTTTTTGCGGACGCAAAAAGAAAGAATCATTCCCTATGCGGCAGCGATGGTTTTTTATTTCTGGGCATGGTATGTTTCCAGGAGCCTTCAGGACAGTGAGAAAGTATTTACCGGCTTCTTATTAGGTAGCTTCTTAACCGTTATTGCCGCGTGGATGGCAAATATTTATTTTAAGATAAGTATGCATGCGATGGCAATCGGTGGAATGGCTTTTTTTATTCTATGGGTAAGTTTTTCCGGTGATGGCACCAGCGGTCTATATCCTTCGATTATATTGCTGATCGCCGGTATGGTTTGTACCTCAAGAATGATCGTTTCCGATCACAGGCCTGTCGAAATATATGCCGGTCTCTTAATCGGAATTTTGTGCCAGGCACTGGCCATCGTTATCTAAGGCTTTGTCGGTAATGTTATAAAACTAATACGCCCTTCGCGACAAATTGAAGTTCTTTTTTCGGTTCCTTTATTTTCTCGATTTCCGCTTTGCTTTTGCCTGCATCTTCGGCATAATGTCTTTGTTGCTTAACCGAAACTTCCTTCATAGTTGCCTCGCCATCCAGCACAACTTCTTTTCCAACGATATTTTTTGGCATGAAGAAACCGTAATCTTTGAATTTTACCATCAGGTTTTCTCCATTAGGTCGTTCTACCTTCATCCAGCATCCTTTCTCCTGGCAAACTTCTACGACCTTACCGGACACTTTGCCTTCGAATTTGTTATTCTTAATATTTTTTTCAAGGCTACTTACAGGAATAGCCCCCTCACTAGAACTTCCTGCGCCATAGACAACTCCTTTGGCAGCTAATGCAGGCTCCTGCGCGAAGGACATAATGCTTATGAAGAAGCAGCCAATGATCAGGAAATATCTCATGATGGAAAGTTTGGACAAATGTAAACAATCAATGTTATTGTGAGT
>DAINQQ010000281.1:0-1326 GCA_036742645.1 Flavitalea sp. | reverse complement strand
AATATCTCATGATGGAAAGTTTGGACAAATGTAAACAATCAATGTTATTGTGAGTCAGTGATTAGTGAATGGTGAGTTATGGCATTGTGCGTCATTTTTGCAATTTCTTTGCGTATTCTTTGCGGTTTAAACTTTCTTCTGGCATAAGGAGCGCATAGTAGTCCCGGACTGGTGAGAAAATTTTATCCAACGATTTCAACCGTGTTTGCACATATCAAAAATCCATCAGGAAAAAAGCAATTACCGAGGGTGTTTTAATCACACCCACTCTGCGAGATCGGAGTATTTTACAAGAACAATGGTCACACGGAGCCGACATAAAAGTTTGGAAGACAAATGCACAACCAAAATAATTAGTTCTTAGATACTAAATTTTTTAGTGTTGATAAGATAATTTTCTCTACATTTGGCAAACGATAATTTTGATTAAAATATAAACCATGTCAAACAACGAAAAACTCAAAGCGCTTAAGCTTACCATCGATAAAATTGAAAAGGATTTTGGCAAAGGAAGTGTGATGATGATGAATGAGAAATCAACGGATCCTATGGAGGTAGTTTCTACAGGTTCGATTGGATTGGATGCCGCTTTGGGCGTTGGCGGTTTTCCCCGTGGCAGGATCATCGAAATTTACGGACCTGAATCTTCCGGTAAGACGACCGTAGCCATCCATGTCATTGCGGAAGCTCAAAAGAAGGGTGGCATGTGTGCGATTATAGATGCCGAACACGCTTTCGATAGCGCCTATGCAAAGAAATTGGGTGTTGATGTGGACAATCTATTAATTTCTCAACCCGATTACGGTGAGCAAGGCCTTGAAATTGCAGACCGGTTGATCCTCTCAGGAGCACTGGATGTGGTAGTAATCGACTCTGTGGCAGCCCTGGTTCCTAAGGGTGAACTGGAAGGAGAAATGGGAGATAGCAAGATGGGATTACAAGCCCGTTTGATGTCCCAGGCACTTAGAAAATTGACGGCCACCATCAGCAAAACCAATACAATCTGCATTTTCATAAACCAGTTACGGGAAAAGATCGGCGTTATGTTTGGCAACCCCGAAACTACCACCGGGGGGAACGCTCTTAAATTTTATGCTTCTGTGCGGTTGGATATCCGGCGCATGGCGCAGATTAAGGATGGAGATGACGCAATAGGTAATCGCGTAAAAGTGAAAGTTGTAAAAAACAAAGTAGCGCCGCCATTCCGGAGTGCTGAGTTTGATATCGTGTTCGGAGAGGGCATCTCAAAAAACGGGGAAATATTGGATATGGGAGTTGAATTAGGAATCGTTCAGAAAAGTGGAAGCTGGTTTAGCTATAACACTG
>DAINQQ010000280.1:0-5870 GCA_036742645.1 Flavitalea sp. | reverse complement strand
GTCATTAATATTTTTTATTTAGCATAAATAGAAGGTTGCTCTTTACACTTTGCCACTCGGTGTCAATAATACTGTAGACTACTGTATCGCGAATAGTTCCGTCTGAGGCGATACGGTGATTGCGCAGAATGCCGTCTTGCTTTGCACCTAACCTTGCAATCGCCTTGCGTGACTGATCGTTCATTCTGTGCGTTCCGAATTCAACAGCCAGGCATTTCAGATCTTCGAAAGCATGTTGCAGAAGGAGCAATTTACATTCTGTATTTACGGGAGATCGTTGTACACTTTTTGCATACCATGTCGTACCGATTTCCAATCTTCTGATATCTTTTTCAATATTCATATACCTGGTAGATCCAACTACCCGGTTGTCGCTATTTCTTTTGATCACAAAAGGAACAGAAATGCCCTCACTATTCTCTTTAAGCGCTTTGATTATCCATGCCTCCGTTTGTTCAGGTCCCGGAACGTAGGTGTACCACAGGTTCCATAATTCCCCATCTTTAGCAGCATCCTGCAATTCAGGCAGATACTGAATATCCATTGGCACTAATGAAATGTATGCGCCGGCTATTGTTATTGATTTAGGAGGATAGTCAAAATTCATTATTCAATCCGGTTTATGCATAAAAGATAATACTTTCAATGAATATCCAGATATCCGCGTACCCATCTGACTTATTACAATTCATAATAAGTGGGAATGTCTGGGTTTAATCCAACCGTTGTGCTGATGAACTGAAGTGGGAAGTTAGTTTACGCAATGAAGTTCTATACTTGCCTTCGGAGTTGTTCTCAGAACCTTAAATTGCGAAAAAGATGCACCACGTCGAGCACAATAATTTGTCCGGTCCATCAATTTGCTAACCTACTCGAGACTCTCTCTGAACTCAAGATCCGACTATTTCTTCTTTCGCGTGAACGGGACAAAAACCACAGGTAACAAACTCTTCGTCGTTATCTTCTTTCCCTTTTTCTCAACCAACATCAGTGTCTGGTTCATATACGGGGAGCCGATGGGGATGATCATTTTCCCTCCTTCTTTCAATTGTTCTATCAAAGGCGGAGGAACAAATTCCGCAGCAGCCGTTACCACGATCGCGTCAAATGGTCCGTGTTCTGGCCAGCCAAAATACCCGTCGCTTACCTTCACATTCACTTTGTTGTAACCTAATTTTCTCAATCTTTCCGCTGAAGCATCTCCAAGTTCAGGAATAATTTCTATGGTGTACACTTCTTTTACGATTTCCGCCAAGACAGCCGCCTGGTAACCGGAGCCGGTTCCAATCTCCAGTACTTTGTGCTCTGGCTTCGGCTGAATAGCCTCGGTCATGTATGCAACAATATAAGGTTGGGAAATCGTTTGACCATAGCCTATACCCAATGGCCTGTCATCGTATGCCCTTGCAACAGTACTCTCTGGAACAAACAGATGGCGCGGTACAGTCCTCATCGCGCTTAAGACTGCTGCATCTTTCACGCCACGTTTTGCAATAGTTTGATCAACCAGGATATCTCTTTTTTTCTTCAAGGCATCGTCCTGGAAACCCAAAAGGAAGATTATAGAAAACAAAATAAGATAGAAGCTCTTCATTTCTCTCGCCTCTATTGTGGCCATCCTAAAATTAGGAATTTTTGTTCAGGGTAATTCAGGGATATCGTTGTGAGCAAATGAAAGTAAACACAATCACATCCTGAAACTGTGTGGTTTAGTAAAGACATCCGTCAAGCTCAGCGATACATGCGAAAAAAAACGGTAGTTTCTCGATCGATATTTATTTAGGGGTATTGATATCGTCGAAACTGATCTCTTCATATGCTATGCCTTCATAAGGCTTTTTCAATCCCGCTTCATAAAAACAGCCAATGTTGCCATTTGGCAGAACAGTAAGGCATGAATACGCGGAAGGTCCGGCATATAATAGCTTTTTCGAGGGCCATGTCTTACCGTTATCATGACTAACGCGAATCGTCAGTTGCGTTCGCGAGATTTTACTTGCAGGGTTTGAAAAGAGAATTACCTTCTCTCTACCCGGATAGGTATAATTGAGGAGATTCCCTTCGCAAACAGGTTCTATGAGAACAGTATCGGGTTTGATGGCAGACCAGCTTTTGCCGCCGTTTTTACTGGTAGAAGTTTGACGTACCCTCTTGTTACTGGCGTTACGCATGTTCAGTAACAATCTTCCATTTGATAATTCGGCAACTGTTGATTCATTGACACTGTCCTGCGGGGTGATTCCCCCCAACTTCCAGCTATTGCCTGCGTCATCTGAATAAATAGCATGCGAATAATTCTGTTTTGTATCAGACGTAATATGATTCGCCGGAACCACCATGCGGTCTTTATATTTTCCTTGGCTGATCTGCAAACCTCTTCCTGGCCCGGTGGCATACCATGTCCAATTTTCCTTTTTTATACTGGTTGTTATCTCCGAAGCAGTCGACCAGGTGATGCCGTCATCCGATGAGCTAAGAACGAAAACGCGCCGTGTGTCTTTACTGGTTCCTGCAATGATATCGTTTTCATGATCGGTGCCCAGATTCCACGTCGATAATAAAATAATTCTTCCTGTCTTTCTGTCAACCACAGGAGCCGGATTACCGCATGTATTAGTACTGTCGTTCCACACCATTTGCAATGGACTCCAGGTTTTGCCTCCATCCTGCGAGCGTTTTACCACAAGGTCAATATTACCAGCATCTCCACAATTGTTTTTCCTTGCTTCGGCGAAAGCAAGCACAGTGCCTTTCAATGTTGTGATTATTGAGGGTATGCGAAAACAGGCATAGCCTTCCTCGCCTGCTTTATAAAGATGGTTGAGTATTTGATCCTGCGCCGATGAGGTCGCCGCAAACAGAGAAAACAGCAAGAAGATATGAAATCGACGTTTCATGTTGTGTTAAGGCATTTCAGTTAATTTGTCTGTCAGTTCTTCCATGAGTGCTTTTCCCTGGTTCACTTCTGCCGTGATCTTCTTTGAGTTGAAATCTTTTTCTTTTGCAATTACCTGCAGGTGATCGGAAAAATTTTGAGATCATATAATACATCGCGTTACAATTATAAATACTATTGTTTTAAAGTTATCCCCGTAGATTTATGTTGATAAATGGATTTCTTATTAGCAGGTTCTTTTATGTCCATTGAAATAAATTCCGACTGATGCACATCATCCAGAACAATGGCTGTCCTATAATCTTTTCTCAGACATGATAATCGAAGGCCGGAGACCTTTATCTCCTTTCCATGTCGAATATATATTCCCCACGCAGGTAATTCACGAAACATGGAAAAGTCCGGATAAGCGGCTGGCTTTTCAGGCACACTATCTAATTCGTTCAACAAAACTTTTGCAAACAGTGGATTTCCTCCACCCGGATGTTTGAGTTGAATATTTTTTATGGTCACGTTGTTAATTTCGGCGCCTGGCAAACCGGCGATGATCACTGGTGGGGAAATATTGCGCGGCATGTCTTCTATTGGTCCCTCGTACTCATAGCCTGCGTCAGCTTTCGTAGCAGCGATGTCGGCAGATACGTTACTAACCCTAATGTTCTCCAATCTTCCTTTTTTTCCACTAACACGCTCGCCTATTCTGAGGAAGATGGCGTTCCCTGTGTTGGAAACTTCCAGACTATCAACTTCGATGTTCTCGATGAATCCCCCATCTACCGCCTCCAATGCTATTGCTGACCGATAGGTGTCAAATATTTTGTTATTGGACATTCTTACGTTTCGAAATCCTCCAAGAGATGCCGTTCCGAACTTGATTGCATTGGCGCTGCTACGAATAGTACAATTCCTGATCAGTATATTCTGACAAACCATTTTTGGATCATGTGATTTCAAACATATACCATCATCTGCTGAATCAATATAACAATTGCTGATAGCAACACCATCACAATCCACAATATCCATTCCATCGTTGTTCCAGAAAGCCCTGCTGTCTACAGTAATGCTATCTATTCTTAAATTTTTACATTGTTCATAGGTTTGAACCCAGGCGGCGGCATTGCGCATCGTTACCCCGAAAATCCGAATGCTGTCACATGAGCGAAAGTAAATGAGCTTAGGTCTGATCTCCACCTCTGGCCTGTCATTTCGAAACCGATCTTTTATAAGTCCCTTATGAACCAGGGCAATAACATTTCTTACCACCTGCCTTCCCTGTCCATCGATGATTCCCTTTCCAGTTATGGCAATATTCTTTTGATCGTGAGCGAGGATGAGAGCAGTATATATTTTCCGGTCGTAGTCTAGAGGATTTAGAGCACCTAACAACACCGCACCTTCCAACAGGTGTAAGGTGGTGTTCGACTTAAGATGAATAGTCCCTGTGAGAAATCTGCCTACATCAAACACCAGTCTCCCACCGCCCTGCTGATGAATGTAATCAATTGCGAATTGGATTGAGCGGGTATTTAGCGTTACTCCATCGGAGTAGATGCCAAACAACGAAACTGGATAATCTTTTGCATTGCCTGCCAAAGATTGAATACAAAGAAGTGAAGCGAGAAACCATACCTTAAACAATGAACGCATGTCTCTGATTTTAGTAAATAGTAACAGGTCCCAATATACCCATAGATTGAAGCGGTTGAATTGTTCTTCCCTCATTTGTCCAATATTGCGCAACCGGATTATTCGTAAGACTTTTTAAATAGTTTCCCAGCGTTGTTATGATCTTAACTTCTATCTCGTTATTTCCATTTTTTAAAAACTCTGCAACAGGGTAAATCCTTCTCCCATACCAGCGTGTTCCAGCGGGATTACCGTTGACAGCCAATTCAGAAACCCCAAACGCCTTGCCCAGATTCATCCATGCGAATTTTTTTGAATCGTTCAGCGTGACATTCGTGCGGTAAGTAATCGTTCCTGCGAATTGTATCCACTCTGGCATATCTTTCAGATCCTTCAACAATTCCATTTCTCTTTTCAAAAATGTACCGTCGGTATGTATTCCCTGTACTGACCAAAGGCCTGTTAACATAGTACTACTATTACCAGTTGTTTTGGTTGGCTTATAAACTATACCTTTTTTTTGTTTATCAAATACAATCAATTTTAGATCAGCCGGCGCCATATCAAGTTCTATTCTGTTTGCAGTTGTGCTGAGCATGTATCGCTCGCCGGTTTCCGGATCCCATATCCATGACTTTCTTCGTGACGTAATCGCAGTCGACGGACTAATTACAGTTTTGTACGACTCATGCATGTGTGAGTTAATGATCAATATTAGTTCCGCATCTTTTGACTGGTATCTTACCTGTGTTATAAATCGATTCGGCGAATCAAGGCTTAAATAATGCTGTATGCGATACTTATCCTGAACAATCTTATACCATCCTGTAAAATCCTTATCAGGTTTATTCAGCAGCACAAAACGATCTGGGTACTTTTTCATTTTGGCAACTTCATCTTGTACCGCCATGTCTCTTTGCCGGTGATCATTCCATCCGGGTGCCTTATGAGGATAATTTTCAATGCAAAAGATCCTTCCTCCTGATTCCACGAACTCAACCAATTTTTTAACAGTTGTGGGTTCGATACTTTCAACAGCAGTGAGAAAGATAGTGTGATACCTTCGGGATCCGTAACGCAAGTAACCGCTTTGAATAACCGCATCCCTGATGACGGGTTCAGAAAGATAATCGCAGCCGCCGCCATTCTGATGAATCACTTCCCATATCAAGGTTTGCCAGGAGGGATGCATCGCCGTGGGAAACGGCTCGTTCTGCGCGCCGTAAATACTCCACAGGTCGGCGATTGCAGGCAGTATGGCAATGTCAGCAAACATCGTTGCCTGCTGCAATACAGCAAACAAACGAGTTTTGTACTTAGTAAAATGGTGGAAATACGGCCACCA
>DAINQQ010000279.1:0-5891 GCA_036742645.1 Flavitalea sp. | reverse complement strand
TTTCATCACCCTCATTGAAATATAAAGGACAGATGTATGGCGAGGAGGCAGTGGTGACCTCCTGACGCCCTAATCTTTTTTCAATATTATTTTCTGACTCTGGTGACGGTTAATTGATTGGAAGAACGCAGCCAGGTCCTTATAGTTTGCAGGTTGTATGATATTCGTCCTAAGTATCAGATATGAGTGAAGACTCACCAGGTTCGCGGCTTTGTCATAGATAATTTCACTCCTATACTCCGAAAGGTTATTTTTCAATTCCAGTAATGCGGGAAGATTTTCAACACTGAAACCTGTTGGTAAATGATAAATGGTTGTGTCTTTTTTGATGTAAGGATACTCGAAGAGATATTCTGTTTTACGCGTTTCGGTCTCGGCAAGTTCTTCATCATTGAATTTATTTAATCGCTGCGAGAAGAAGTATTTGCTACCCGCGCTGAAGTCGAACAACTTGTCGTAGCTAAATCTAAATCCGGATACGTATCCGGCTGCTGAATCCTTTCCTGGTAAGGGCTCAAAACTATCAGGAGCCTTAAACTTCAGGTGTTGGATCATTATTTCTTTTTGCCGGTCCGGATTCATCTGACGCAACTCATTATAAAGATCAAATATATCGCCGGTGCTATATACTGAAGTATTTACAGTTGCTCCGCCGTTGGCCTGCAGGAAAATATCTGTTCTTACGTTCGAAGTGTTATTTGCATAATTGCTCCTTGGAGTCGGCACCAGGATGCCACCATTTTCGGTAAGCAGAAGAGCGTTTTTATTTTCTGTAAAACTTCCGAGAAAACCCGATGCATTATTATTACTGGTACATTCCAGCCATATTGAATCCTTTCCATTCGGCACACATAAGATAACATGGTTAAATGGATCTGAGGGGAAAGCAGGATCTGCCGGCGTTTTGTTGTACCCCGCATTGATTAAGGCAGCATAGGATTTGATACCAGCAACGGCAAGCATATTTCGCATATAATTAGATAGTGCCTTGCAATCACCATACTTTTTCTCATCCACGAACCGAACCGAAAAAGGCTTAAATCCGCCTATGCCGAGTTGGATACTTACATAACGCATATTTTTTTTGAGGTAACCGTACAGCACGTCCACCTTGCCTTTCACGTCAGGTTGCGATTCAGCGAGAGACCTTATTTCCGAAATGCGTTGATCCGAAAAGGGATCGTTCTTCTGCTCATATAAGGCATAATTCCATGCACCAAAGTCTTTCCAGGTGTTAAACTGACCACGATAGCCGTCATATTCGAATTGCGTGGGAACTACTTCTATTTGTGGCAAATGATGACCGTTTTCATAGCTCCCTGATTCCAATTTCTTCACAGGGATATTTTTAGCCTCCCACGTGTATGTCTTTTGATTTCCGTTAGTCTGAATCAGTGGCTCGAGAGTAAAATTCTTCGAACGAAAACGGATATCTATGTCAGTGGGTACCTTAACCACATACCGAAATAACTCATTACTTTCATTGTCCGTATTCATGTACCAATTTGGCAACTCCAGGTAACTGGAAGAACTCATTTCAGAAATTATTTCCACCGTGCATGGGAAGCCAGGCGCAGGTGTTTGAAAGTGCATCACTTTGTGGTCGGTGACCAAAGAAATACCATCATAAGCGCTTCGCACTTCAAAATCCTTTTTTGTATATTTTTTTACCTCTATACCAAACTCGTTGTAAATCCGGATTTCGACATGTTCTACCTTGTTGAATTTATCGAAACGAAAACGATGGTTCAGAAAATGAGCCCCTTTCTTGTTGAGAATTGTGATAACCTGGTGTTCTCTTTTTTTGTATTTAGAGGGAGATAAGACCTCAAGTATTGCCTCGTCTAGCCGGACTACCGCGTCGGCATCTTTTTTCAAGCTGTCAGCGATCCCCAATACTGTATACTTAAAAAGGCTCGTTCCCTGGGAAAAGGCCATCGATGTTGACAATGTAAGTAAGAGCAAAAACACGTTCTTCTTGTACATGGGCGGGTTTTATTTGGTCTTAAGGACAATCGGTTCTTCAAGCAGATCGAACATCTTCTTATAGAATTCTTTTATGTCATCATATTCTTCTACGCTATAAAAGCTCTTTTTAAAATTAATCTTAACTCGTACAACTAGTTTCCTGGTCGTTTGATCGAATACAACCTCTCGCGAAAAATCTACAGTTTTATCGGTATTCACCAGTCTTATCGATTTGGGCAGTGCTTCGACAACATGATCTTCCGGGATCGTTATATACGAAACGGCGGTGATGTCTTTTTTGAATCCGAAATTAATATCACTGAATCTCTTATCGGAAATAAAAGGATTGGTTTCTAATCCGGAAAACAAGGTCATTGGAATAAACTTATATTCTCCCGATTCCGTCAGGGGGGCTACAAAATCAAATTTGTGTTGGAGCGCCAGCGAATCGATTTCCAGGTTCAACGTCTTGAAGTTTTCTATTTTAATGCCAGCTTTTTTGAAATGTTCTGAAATGTAATGGGCACTGTCCTTTTTATAGCTGTGCAGCCGGAAAATCCTGGCGTAATCGGAGCTCTGCATAAGTCCTTCTCCCTCTAGACCTCCATCTGTTGTAACTTTTGCAACCACCGTCACGTTATCGTTGTATTGTATAGATTGGTCGCTTATTTCTACGAGGCCGCCGGCTTTTTTGTTAACAATGAATGCAGTGGTATTAAGTATAGTCTGAGGAATAATATGAGGGGGTGTTAATGCATCCGCGGCGTTTAAATAATATTTTTTCCCGTCAATAAAGACAGCCGCATACACTGAGTTGAACTGATCGATAAAAGGATACCTGGTGTCTACCTTCCCGTTCGATCTTTCGCTGATGAGCATTGGATAAGCTTCAAGGTCCGCAGCTCTCAATAGATTTATCAACAACAGGTTCAACTCACCGCTATTACCTTTCTTCTTGTTCCAAACACTTTTCACTCCATCAGACGAAACAATACTGTAATAGCCGTCCCATGTTGTATTGATGCGTACGTAATCGAAAACCTGTTTCATCTTCTCAAAGGAAGACGGCGAGGTTTTTACTTGTGCAATGAAATCTGTAGTGCCTGGTAAGTCCTTGTTTAATTGTGCCCCGAAGTCACTTCTTCCTAGCCATTCTTTGGTTAATTCGTCCCATGTGGTCATGTATTTTTTCTTCGTGGATCCTCCATACTTACCGCTTAACTGGAAAGTCACGCGTTGAATATAGTCCTGCCGCGAGTCCATGTACGGTTCTTCGTCCAACCCCGGAACATTATTCATTTCAAAGCTTATTCTTCCGTTTTGCGGGTCGGGCTTGACCTCTGTATTCAGATAGTCGCTTTTATAAACCCGGTAGGTGAACTCGTAGCCGGGAATAATGTATAATTTATACTTGCTTTGAACCACAGGCAAATCATTCTGAAAGTACCAATCCCGCAGATAGCCATAATGCTTCAAAGTACTCCCGTAGGTATATTCAATGATGCTTCCGACTCTTACATCAGGCAATGCAAAAGTGACGGTTCCATAGTTCTCAGAAACGTTTTTCCGGTAAATAAACTTCTTCTCGAGTTCCTTCTTTTGCATACTCCCGTCTTTTTGCCCGTTAATTACCATGGCCTCTATGTTATGCACCATTTCAATATCATCTTTACGATAGTACGGTATGGTTATATCCGCATTGTCAAGGCCCTTTTCTTTCAAAATCTTTATTCGGATATGACGGTTTGTAATGAGGTTGTATTCATCATTATAATCTGAAACAGCTTCATCCAGCAAAACCACTGCATCTGCATTTTTATCGAAGATGCACTGCTTCATATTCAATTCATCAGCGCTTACCTGTCCGTAACTGGGGAATTTCTGCGAATGAGCCTTGCATAAAAAAAGTGACGCCACCCCGCAAAACCAAAAGTTCCTTTTCATAATATACATTGCGGATTATGCTTTCTTCTTGAATACGATTTGTTCATTAAGTAATGCAAAAAGATCCTTGTAAAATTGCTTTAGTATAGGGTATTCTTCATGAGTATAAAAAGAGCGCCTGAACTCCAGGGTGATCCTGAAGTTGATCTGCCTGTCCTTAATCTCGTTGATCCTTCTGAATACGATGCTCGTATCAGGCATAATCATCGTTATGTTTTTCGGGGGCTGTTCGTATTCAAATCCGTCAGGAATAAAGACGCTTCCCCCAATCGTATAATTTTGATTGTAGCCATAATCAATATCCGTTTGACGGCTTTCCAGGATAAAGGGATTATTTTCGAGTTCTGAAAACATGTTAAGCGTAAAGTAATTATAGTCACCAGAAGAAGTTACCGGTAAGGAAAACTTGAATTTTTGCTGTAGCGGAAGCGAATCGTTGTCGATATTTTTAACATCCAGTTCATCAATCTGAATTGAAGGAAAAACTGATTTGAAGTATTGGCTGATAAATTTTTCCTTCCCTTCTTTGAAATTTTTCACGCGCGGATTTTTTGAATAATCGAAACTATTCACCATCGCCTCGCCGGTCATTTCTCCATTACCGCTGATCTTAGACAGAATTGATACATTGTTCTTCTTCACCAAACGGTCATCCCATAGAGTAATGAAGCCACCTTTTTCGCTGTCGACAACAAATGCTTCTGTTCCCATCACATCATACGGAATCATCCGGGCGGGATTGTATTTATCTGCAGCATTCAATATAAATGGGATCTCGTCCACGATGGCAAGTACAATCACTTTATTAAACTGTTGCAGGAATGGATAGGTAGAAATAACTTTTCCATGTTCTCGTGTACTTACAAGCAATGGATAAGCTTCAATTTTCGCATCTTTTAAGAGGTTTACAAGGATTAGGTTGATATCAGCAGTTGTTCCTTTTCTTTTGCTCCATGCATCTTTCACTCCATCGGTATACATATCTTCTGTTCCATCCCACGCAATGTTTTTTTGAACGTAACGGTATATGTTTAATACCTTTTCTGTCCTGGATGACATGGCCATAATTGCACTCAGTTCCGGATCCCGCTGCAGGTTCTTTTTAAGCTGCAAACCGAACGACCCATGTTCAATCAGTTCTTTTGTGAGTGCTTCCCAGGTATTTCTAAAGTTGCGTGCCCATGTACCAGGTATATTTATACTGGATAATTGGAATTCTATTTTTTGCAGGTAGTCTCTTACTGCTCCCATAAAAGGTTCGTCCTTGAGAGCTGGAATGTCCTTCATTGTATAATAGTATTCCGTGGCGGCGTAAGACACTGATCCTTCAGACAGGCGAAGCTGCTTGCTTAACTGTTCCTTTTTGTTTTCAAACGGAAAACTGATTTGTTGTGTGGTCGTGAACTCAAAATATTCTGGAATAGTTATTCTAAATATGCTCAGCTTCGTTGGTATGCGGTCCTGGAATACCCATGGATCGATATTGCTCCAGGTCTCTTTTGACTTGGTGTAACGGTACTCGATGATCGATCCTGGTTTTAATTCCGGAAATGTAAAAGTAATTGCGGAGTAGTAAGCGTTTACAGCCTGCCTGTAAAAAGCTTTCTTGTCTAACTTCGTTGCCACTACTTTGCCGATAGCATCCAGGTTGTAAACTATTGCGTCAAGATTAAAAATCTTTTCGTACTTGTCATCACTATAATATGTCAACCTGATGTTTGCATGTTCAAAACCTTTTTCTGTAAATATTTTCAAGCGGACTCGTCGCTCTTCTCTCATTTCAAATAAAGCCTGGGAGTTGGTTTCATAATAAACAACACCCTGGTCGAGCAGGAACATCGCGTCCGCATTCTTATCCATAGAACATTCCTTCATCTGAAGATCTTCTACATCAACTTTGCCAAAGGCAGGAACGTCTTTGTTTTTCTGAGCCAATAATGTTAAGGATAGCAAAAACAATACTGTTAGCGAGAATGATT
>DAINQQ010000278.1:0-5919 GCA_036742645.1 Flavitalea sp. | reverse complement strand
ACCAATCGGGGTTGATGGTATTAAAATTGTAACCGCCATCAGTAAGGATAAAGCCATATACCTCGAAACTACTTTTGGTTTCCTGTGAAAAAGAAATTACCGGAAAGAGGATGAATAAATATTGAATGAAAAGCCTTTTGCTCCATTTCATTTCACTGATTATTCTTTTCAGTTGATTCATTAAAGCATGGCAAGATTTTTCCAAAAACGTTCCAGGCTTTCGTCGCCTCCAAAAAGTGTAGTAAAAATGGTTGAATCAGCTAATAAAATATCGCCGGCCCGTTCATTCGTTGGGGGCATCCAGAGAAACATGTTGAATTCGCGATTACCGGCCTCAATAAATGGATGCGGATGTGTCATATCAATTGGCTGACGGGCTAATACATGGATCAATTTTGGGTCATCGGTAGTAACGGCATAATGTGGCAGGTGCATGTGAAAATTAAAAGTAGTTACGCCATCCAGCAAGCCGTGCTTATCAAAATCAGATTGTTTGTTTAGCGGCATCAATTGGTTCTTTGTGCCCTTGATTGTTGCCGGGCGCAGACCAAAACGGTTTTCTACCGGCACGCCAAGCCCTTTCATCAGCGACCTGGTATATGTTCCAAACCGCTGCTGCCTTGGCACCAATGGGTCGCCATGATGCGCATACTCCTGTTGACGTTGATTTAAATCTTCAGAAAAGCCTACGTCATGGTGCGGGCTGAGTATTAAACAGGTGCCTTCTCGTTTCAAAAACTGCTTAATGGCTTCGATTTCCTCCGGTAATGCCTCCTGTTCAGTTACCATGTGGTCGAGGCCAAATACCATCAGCGTATCTGTATCTGCAAGAATTCTTTCATCTATTAGTAGTTTCTGGCCTGCCTGGTCAATGCGCTGATAATCCGGAACAGGATGACCTGTTACACTTTCAATCACCTGCTGAAAGCTTAAAATGCTGAGATGAAAAAGCTCTAAGGTGCCTGCAATACCCTGTAAAAACATTTTTTCGGAATATTCTATTGACTCATAAACAGGCCATAATACGCGGCGCACCTCAGTCATTGTCGAGAAACGATTATCCATTTCTGTTATATCACGGTTAGCTTCCCAGGGATAGCTCCACGTCCAGTAAATGCTGAATCTTCTTTTACCCGGAATATATTTACGCGGTGCGAGAACCTGGTTGTATAGCCGGGGAGATGGATAAATACTTACACCCATTTCAAATAAATTTATTCTAATTATCGATAACTTTTTATTTCAGTGAAGCGAGGTATTTTAATGCTTTCATGCCGGGCAAAAAGAAATAAGCGCCGCCTCTTACTGTTGTGAAGGCCTGCACGCCTTTTACTTTCTTTTTGATGGGTCGTTTGGGAATGGTGACTTCGAAAGCGCTATCAATACTACCTGCAAAAGGATCTCTTTCATTTAGGTGCTCAAATTCCGGATCATTTGCCCAAACGGAGATCAGGAATTCAAACTGGCGGGCGAGATCTGCGCATCCTGCAAATACAGCAATTCCACGATTAGCGCCATCATCAGGGGCATCATCCGGAAGATATGAGCCATATGTGCCGCCCCTTCTAATGATCAGTCTCCTGTTCATGATCCGCGAAACTCGGCTATCTCTTACATTCATTCTCCTGCAATGTGCACCAACAGGACAGGCATAACCTTTCGGATCCATTTTTTCGTAATCGAAAGCGTTGTTCCTCTGGTTATCGAATCCAAGTTCACGATCATCTTTATCAGGACTTAATACAAGCGGTGCACCTGTTTTTCTCCAGCGCCCCATTATTTTGGCAGCAACCAGTTCCTGTTCTTCAGGGGTGTTTCCGTTTTGTTTCAGGAAATCGCGGAACGCTCCAACATGCTCCTGCATTTTCCTGTAAGCCAAAAAGCTTCCATTCTTTGAGAGTATCGCCGGTTCTGGCTGCGTGGGGATAAGACCCGTTTCATCAGGATAACCAAGAAAAAACTCGCCCGCTTTACTCGGCGGCTCGGAACCCGGTGCGGTGCTGGTAAATTCCGGAATCTTGCTTTCTGCCTTCTGGTCGGTGCTTGCGGTGACTTCCCCCTTGGCTCCAATGTGCATGCCTTCAATTATAGGTGTGGTGATGCGGTCGCGGTATCCGAAATGTTCATGCACATAATCCAAAGGCGGAACGGCTTCTAAAAGAAGTGTGGAGAGTATTTCAACACCCGGAGACCGGTCCAGATATTCCTGGTGCGTTTTAATACAGCGTTCACGTTCTTCCCGGTCACGCGCAAAAAGAATAACTACAGCATGAAGGTCTTCGCTGGCAATATTATCTTCCCAGTTATCGGGATGGTTTACGCCGGTATCTCCGAGCATCTGTGCGCGGGCTGCCATTCCCTGCCGGAATGGTTCAGGAAATGATGCCAGTGACGCTTCATCCAATCCAAGTTTGCGAAGACCGTTAAATGTAAAAGCAAGGCTAACCCATCGCATGTCGGTTGGGCTTGCTGCCAAAACAGAGCTTGCAGTTCCAACTGTTGGGATTAAAGCTTCAACCCAGTTACGTCCAGCTTGTGCATCATGAAATGTAATAAAATTATATTGCGCTATCACCGCATTCGGGCGTGCCAAAAGATAATGTTGAATATCTTCCAATTCCAGCATTTAAAAATAATTTAGTTGAAATAAATTACTGCATCTGATCAAGCATTTCAGAAAACGCATCTTTTAATTTCAATGCTTTTTTTATTTCATCAGCCGAGACATACGGGTATTCACCGTATTCCAGGAAACTTGGACATTGATGTTCGCGGAAGAACTTCACCACCGCATTCATGTTTGTTTTCCAGTCTTCAGGAAATCCTTCGAGGTTTACAAAAACTGTGGTAACACCGGTAATGTTGAACAGGGCAATTGCGTCTTCCATGTATTTATCAAAGTCTGTGTCAAAGATGCCCTGGTACATAAAATGCAAACCAGAACCTGTATCGAACAAAACCCAGCGGAGATAATGAAGCTTTAATGGCGCCAAAACGTTCGGGCTACCTTTGACCGCAGCTTCGATAGTTTTGCCATACTCACGAATTGCCTGTTCTCTTCCCGGCTTAACCTTCACAATAACTGTAAAGCCATAGTTTGCCGGAGTTTGTGGAAAAATAGGCCCATAACGACCATCTTCCTTATTAAAATATCCTTCCTTAGGAATAGCGAGAGCGACTGGTGTTGACCAGTCATTATTGTGATTGCTTGACATAAACTGAATTTTTAGATTTTTACTTGTTTAATTCACTTTGCACTCTCAATCGGAATACGCTAAAAAATATTGATCGTGTTTTCTCCCTGGCTGTAGAAATATTAGCCTGAAAAGAGCAAAATACCCTTAAATTCTCTTCGACGTCTCTAACTACCTGTGGAAATATTCATTTTACTGTAAAATGGAAAAGAAAGATTACGGCTTTTGCGAGGACAAAGCTTCCTGATAGCGGTGGCCTATCAATTTGCATTTAAAATTGTTATTACCCCTGCCTAAAAATATTTCTCAGGAGAAAAGGGTGGCAAACAAGAGGCAATCCAAAGTGCATGTCAAACGTTGAATTAAAATTATTTATCAGACATCTTTTGTCTGGCAGTCCTTTTTATTAAATACCTCTTTTCTCGTTTATTTTAATAATTACAGGATTTTGAAGATTAATCATTACGGGGCTGCTGCTTGCACATAACGGCTGTTAGTCCAGCCCTGCCTTTTTTTGTTCCTCAATGCCCTCCGCTTTTACTTGTTTGTCTTTGAAAGTAACTTTTGGTCCTGGTTAATCGAGATATCATCCCGGCAGGGCGCTGTCCGTGTGTAAAATGTTCGGAGGTTTTATTCAATGCAGATTCCTTTTCGCGGAAGCCATGACATTTTCCCGATCTACATTGGTTGCCGTTAGGTCAAATAGTTTTAGTAACGGTTGAAATCGTTGATTCGCGACAACATGCTCATTTGCTTTGATAGGAATGACTGAACCGGAATTTATTAACCGTTTTTTTCCTTGCCTATTAGTCAAGGGTAGCTGGTTCAGGATCTTTATACTCTTCCTTGAGTTGGATTAATTTCTTTTTCATCATTTCCACCACCTTCCTGTATGCGGGATCGTTATACAGATTTCTCATTTCATTTTTGTCTTTCTGAAGATCATATAACTCCCACTCTTTATTCTCGTAAAAATAAATCAACTTGTACCGGTCGGTGCGGACGCCGATATGTTTTGCTACCTTATGTTCTATGTTTTCATAAAAATGATAATACAGTGCATCATGCAGATCGCCTTTTTGCTTTCCTTTCAAAACCGGCACAATGCTTTTACCTTGCATATCGGAAGGAATGGGCAGTCCTGCCATGTCAAGCAGTGTTTCTGCAAAGTCCAGGTTTTGTACCATGCTTGCGGTTGTCATTTTCTTATTAGTAACACCAGGCCATTTTATGATCAATGGTGTACGGAAAGATTCTTCATACATCCATCGTTTATCAAACCATCCGTGCTCACCCAAATAAAATCCCTGGTCGGAAGTATAGATGATGATCGTGTTTTTGTCCAAACCATTTGCTTTCAAATAGTCGGTCAAACGGCCCACGTTATCATCAACGCTTTGTACGCATCGCAGGTAATCTTTCATATAGCGCTGGTATTTCCAGGTCGCTAACTCTTCACCAGAAAGATTTGCTTTGTTGAAAGAATCGATCATTGGTTTGTACGCTTGTTCCCATTTTCTTTTTTGCTCAGGAGTGAAGCGGTCATAAATTCTTTGCCATAATGAAGCCAGTCCTGTTTGTTTTTCCTTGGGTAGATCGAAAGCAAGTTTGAGATCATACGCATAATTCATGTCACCTGCAATCTCCATCTCCTGCTCGCCTGCGGCTTTGGTCCTTGTTTTATAATCATCGAAGTAGTTACCAGGTACAGGAAACTGAACATCATCAAACAGGTGATAGTATTTTTCTTCTGGCATCCAGTTTCGATGTGGCGCTTTTTGCTGGTATACGAGGAAAAAAGGTTTGCTCTTATCTCTTTGATCAATCCAGTTAATGGCAAAATCAGTCGTAAGATTAGTTACGTAACCTGGAACTTTTTTACGAGTTCCGTTTTCAATAAAATCGGGATTATGATAATCTCCTTGTCCCGGCACTATATTCCAATAATCAAATCCCTGCGGTTCTGAGATAAGATGCCACTTACCCACAAGCGCAGTTTGATAACCTGCATTATGCAGAAGCTTGGCAACTGTTTGTTGGTTACCGTCGAATGTGCTGTGATTATCTTTAAAGCCGTTGACATGACTGTGCTTGCCGGTAAGCATCACCGCCCTGCTTGGCCCGCAAATAGAATTCGTGACGAAGGCTCTCGTAAACAATATACCCTGCTCGGCCAGATTATCAATATGGGGAGTTTTATTTAAACCATATCCATAAGCGCTGATCGCCTGGTAAGCATGATCGTCACTCATAATATAAATGATATTAGGACGAGTGGCCAGGACCTGTGCCGATACATTCACAGATGATAAAAAAATGGCAAACAGACCTAATATTTTGAAAGATGTATACATGTGTTTATACTACTATTATAAAGTGATAATGGTTCGAAATAATGCTTATTTGCGAATTAGTTCCTCTTTGCCTTTCACGCGAATTTCCATCTTTATGTCTGGTCCATCTTCTCCCGGGTAGCTGCCGTCGAAATGTATTTCGTTGGCGCCTGCATTCAATAACGGCAATGGTTTTCCCGGTTCAATTGTTTTAAGCAACTGCCATTGCCGGTTATACAACTTTATCGAATGACCATCACAGTAAAGTATTTGATTTTTTCCAAGGCTGACGGGAATGACGAATGCGTCCTGGTTGTTTATAGAAATGGATAGATTATCAAAGGTCTCATCAGTATCCTTTTCTTTATTGTCCGCCATGCTGATAATAAACG
>DAINQQ010000277.1:0-6033 GCA_036742645.1 Flavitalea sp. | reverse complement strand
TGGCGGAAGGTCCGAGTTTGTGGACAAATCAAAATGGAATATCCCGTGCGTTTTACCCGGGCGATGGTGGTAACTCATCTTTCTTAAGTAAAACGCTGGTTGATTTTCTGAAGGGAGCAAATACAGGATCAACTGCTGACGACGATCCAAGACTGATGGTAATCAGTGGAGGGATCGGATCGTGGGCCGCAAGCGGCACTGGTACTGTGTTTACACCAGTCGCCAATGGCACAGATCCACTCGCGCAAAAAGGCATGCCGAATGGAAACGATCTAAATAGTTTGAAAATACTTGAAGGCAACCCGACTCTCGATGTGAATGCCACTTATTCCAAAATTAATCCTAAGTTGCTGGACAGAGCTGACCCGTACATGTTGATGAATTATGGTGAAGTGAAGCTGCTCTTAGCAGAAGCTGCACAGCGTGGTCTTGGTGGATTGAATGCGGGTCAGGCAAAAGCGCACTACGATGAAGGCGTAAAAGCTTCCATGCAGATGTACTCCATCTACGATCCGGCATTCGCTGTTAGTGATGCACAGGTGGCTGCATATCTTGCGGCACGCGTTTATAACGTTGAAAGGCCGGCATTGCAAATGATCGCATACCAGTCATGGGTTAACCACTTCCTGAATTGGTGGGAAGCATGGTCAGATTGGAGAAGAAGCCGTTTACCGGCATTGGTTCCGACAAACTACCCGGGTAACGTAACAGGCGGTAAGATTTTCGAAAGATTGAAATATCCAAACGCTGAAGTTTCTGGCAATCCTAATTTTGCAGCGGGCGCAACTACCAATGATTTTGTAACCAAAGTTTGGTGGGCCGGCGGACCAGAGTAATAGAAATATTTTATTATAACATCAAAGCCCCTGAGTTTTCTCAGGGGCTTTGATGTTGTTTGAATTCAAGCCATTTATTAGCCACGAATGGCACGAATTATCACGAATGGGGTTTCGTACTAATTCGTGCCATTCGTGGCCAATTTCACGTGATACGGCGAGTTCTACGCAAAACCGTCGTGGTGTAACATGCATCAATTACGAATTGTATAGGCTAAAGGCGTGACCTGGGAACAATTGTCCAACTTCAAAAACCCCTTACTTGATTTTGTTTTTTCCAAACATTAAAACACTTGCATTATTCCTCGCGACGACCAGATGTTTTGATCCTTTAATGTCGATGACACCTGCATCGCGCACTTCGCCTTCGACTCTTATTCCGGATTCGCGGGGGGAGATGTACGAAAAAGATTTTGTGCCATTTCCTTTTAGAAAAACACCTTTGCTGGCATTTAGCCGGCCAACTTGTGGTTTGAGAGCGTAGAAGTTTCCTCCTAACCAGATATCGATCCTGCCATCTGCATCGAGGTCATCGACGACTATTCCAAAGACCGGTGAAAACTGGGCCTGTATGGGCAATGCCTGGAGCTCAAAGCTTCCGTTGTTGTTCCAAAGAATCGCACTTTGTAAATAATTCGTTTCGTATCGCAAGGCTTTACTCCGAACATCCGGCGAAAAAAGCGAGTCATAGGTCTTCGTGCTGTAATATTCGTATCGTAATATCTGTTTTTTCAGCAGCGGCAATTGGGCGGTCAATTCCTGCTTTGTTGGAAAAGGGTACATACCTGAATCCAAAGGCGGGTACCAGTTGATCAAACATTCGCTCTTTCCGTTATTATCGAAATCACTCACGTACATCATTAGCGGCTTTTGAGCTGTCGCCTGAAACTTTGAATTCATTCCCCAGTTTCCAATTACAAAATCCTGATCGCCATCACCGTCGAGATCAGCTGCTTTTATCCTGTTCCACCAGCCCTTGCTGTTCGGGATCAGTTCAGGCACCTGGAGAGAACCATTCTCATTTCTAAAAACCTGTATCGCCATCCAATCGCCGACAACCACAAGGTCATTATCTCCATCTCCATCGATATCTGTCCAGGAGGCATCTGTAACCATACCGATATTTCCTAATGCCGGTGGAGCAATATCTTTCCACACACCATTATCATTTATCAGCAAATAAGATCGCGGAGGGAGACCATAGTTACCCGGAACATTGCGCGCGCCTATAAATAAATCGAGATCGCCGTCACGATCAATATCGTCAGCTTCCATCGTCGAGAAATTTCCGAGAACGCGTGGCACTGCGGCGGGCGCGATCGAGAAATTTCCTCTTCCATCGTTTGCGTAGGCTCTCAATGAAAAATTCATTTTGCTCATTGCAATTTCATTTCCACCCGAACCAATTATCAGGTCAGGGTCGCCGTCTTTGTCGTAGTCAAGTAAAACACCACAAGTACTTTCAAAGGTTCCCGGCAGTTTATTAAATGCTAAGTTTTGCTTGAACGAAAAGGTTCCATCAGCTTTCTGTAAATACAGTTTTTCCGGATCACCGGCAGCACCAAGCAGCAGAAAATCGGTTAACTTATCATTATTGACATCACCTCTTATCAATCTCGGCCCTTCTGTTGAAAGCATTCTTACCAACAGTAACTCATCATCAAAATCATTATACCTGTCTTCATGATGAATGGCAGGATTATCGATTAACTTCTCTCCTACCTCTTCAAATGCAGGTTGCATAATTACATTGGGAACAGTTTTGGTAGATGAAGCGTCACTATATTTAAGATTGATTGCCCGGTCAACTTTCAAATTCGTGAGTAACTGTATTTTTCCATCTGGCCATGTTACCTGCAGTGAATCTATTGAAGTCGTTTTCCCAAGTCCAAAAATCAAAAGCGGTTCGATACTGCTTTGAAATCCGCGTGTCGTATAGTTCTGAAGAACCCTCAGGCCATCTTTCGTTTTTATTCTTACCTCAGCGCCAATTCCCAAAGGATTTTTTTGTGGCCCCATAAATCTCACCTTCAAAAAATGATTTTGCAAAACATGGTTTGCATCGTTGCGATAAACAAAACATTTTGCATTGTTGTTATTCACAACGAGATCCTGGTCACCATCGTTATCAAGGTCTCCATAAGCAGCGCCATTGCTAAATGACGTTTGAGAAAATCCCAGGACCGCAGCATTATTTTGGAAGGTTAAATTCCCAACATTTGAGAAGGCATAATTCTGCAGTGGCGTCGAGGGAATATTAGCAATGAATTTGCGATAATCGACTTTATTCTTCCCTTTCTTATAATTTACCGTTTGCTGATCTCCCCAAAATTCAAGAAAATCCATGGAGGTGATATCTTTCAGAATTCCATTGCTAACGAAAATGTCCTTGTTACCATCATTTTCAAAATCAAAGATCAGGGCGCCCCAACTCCAGTCGGTAGCGGCTACACCTGATAGCATCGCAATCTCCTGGAAATCGCCAGCCCCGTCATTCAGGTGAAGACAATTTTGTGTAATCTGGTAGTGATAGTTGGCCCGGTACTTCTGGTCTTCAAGATGGTATGGGTCAAAAGCCATAGTGGTCTTTATCCGGGAATTGTCAGCAGCCAACATATCCGTTGTAAATATTTCCGGATACCCGTCATTGTTGATGTCCGCTATATCGGCCCCCATGCTTGATGTAGAACAAAAATTTACCCTGGAAGGAAGTTCCTCTGAAAATTTACCGTTCCCTTTATTGATGTACAGGTAATCCCGTTCCCAAAAATCATTGCTAATATAGATATCAGGTAAATGATCACCATTCAGATCAGATACGGCCACACCTAAACCAAATGCAATATCGCTGCTGTAGATACCAGCTTGCTGAGTTACATCAGTGAAAATATCACCGTCATTTCGCATAAGTCTATGGCCACCTGCCGAGGACTCTTCGCGCACTTTTCGATACAATTCAATTTTACCTGGATCGCGAAAACTGTTGTTGAGAATGTAACAATCGAGATCGCCATCCTGGTCATAATCAAAGAATGCAGCGTGCGTGGAATAGCCTTCGTTATCAAGATTATATTCTTTCGATTTTTCCGAGAAAGTGAGATTGCCATTATTGATAAACAATTCGTTTTTCTTTCGGCTTCCCTCAACATCGCCCGAGTTACAGACATAAATATCCATCCATCCATCAGCATTAATATCAGCCATTGTTACTCCAGTGCTCCAAACCATATTGCCACCAACACCCGCTTTCTCTGTAATATCTTCAAACTGAAAATTTCCTTTGTTAAGATAGAGCCTGTTCTTTTGTTGGTTCGAAGTGAAATATAGATCGGGCAATGAATCATTATTGATATCACCAATCGCAACACCACCGCCATTATAAAAGTTACGGTAGGTTAAGATATTAAAGCTGTCGCCATCGACAACTTCATTCATGAAATCAATTCCTGTTTTCTCCGGCTCCAGTAATTGGAATATTTGCCTGGTATTATCAGATCCTGTCTTGTCATCCGAACGGTTATTGTTACACGCGACTATCAGGAAAAAAGAGAACATCCACCACTGGCAAACTAATTTCATGCACCTCAATTTATGGTTTTGCATTTTTTGATGTAAAGATGCCATCTCCCCGCGATCCGAGGTATGAGCCCCAGTTCACTTTGTTTTTTATCTTAACGGGAGTATCGATCCGTTTAATCCTCATCCCAAGAAATGAAAGCAAATTGGAATGATGGAAGTATTGGCAATAAATTATATCGAGATATCCATCGTTGTCAAGATCACCGATCCATGGTGTAGAGAAGATATTTTTGAAGCCCTGCGCCTGGTCAATAATTTGTACCTCGTTGCTCACAAAATTAATTGCAACCAGCTTATTCGTCATCGTTCGCGGTGCGCTGGAATCGTACCCAACCGAACAATTGAAATCATTGACGCTGATAATGGCTTCATCACGTCCATCATCGTTGAGATCATAAACAACGGGCGATGAAAATCCTGTACAGCCCATCGAATCTGTGTAACCAATCGTACCATCTTTTCCATTGATCATAACCTGTAGCGAGCCTGTGCTGTTGGGCCATTGGCCTTTGCTGATAAATGTAAAAAAATCAGGGATATCGTCATCTGTGAAATATCCCGCTGCAAGACTATTACTACATTCAGTTGCCGGGAAAGTCCTCGTCCAAAGTATGTGATGATCCTTACCGTCTATAGCAACCGCATTACTGGCATGTGAAATGGCAATGATGTCAAGATACCCATCATCCGAGATATCCGCCAACGTGGGCGGAGCAATGAAACCGTGCCCTTTTTCAGTCGCAATTATTTTCGCCTTCGATAAGTTCTTTGATAAAAGATCGGACACTGTTGACAGATAAAGATTTCCATCGATCGTTTCACCACCGGTACCAAATACAATGAACAGATCATTATTTCCAGGTTGAGAAAATAACAATGGAGTTATATATGATTCTTTACCATCAGGCATGGTGTCGGCAGCGAGAATATTGCCCGTTTTCGAATCGAGCAACATGAGTACGGCGGGAAAACGATTCACTTGTGAATAAGGCTCTGCCAACGCATTTCCTCCGTTTACAGTTAGCAGATCATCGACGCCGTCGTTATTCTGATCGGGAACTAATACGCTATTGTTGAAATTGAACCGGGCGTATTGCATTATGGGATGATCCTTGTATCGTTCATGCTTAAATTCCCATATTAGTGCACCGGATTTTCCATCAATGGCTTTAAATTGTGGCGAGCGTCCACCTATGAATATGTCTTTGATCTCATCACCATTGATATCCAAAAAGGTTGCTGAACCGTATACCTGGTCAGGGGCTTGTTGTTTCCATAAAATTTCCCCGGATCGTCCGTCGAAAGCGAGAATGCCCATATCACTTTGCTGAAATTCATTTTTGCCTGCACCTATGACTATGTCCAGGATTCCGTCTTTGTTGAGATCTGTGGTACGGGGTGAAGATTGGGAGCCGATAACAGGAAGGTCTTTGTTCCAAACCACTTTGCTTTGTTGTTTCGAATCACTTGGGGAACAGGCGGAAAGAACTGCAGTAAAAATTGCCAATGTTAGGGAAAGAGAAAACGAAAATTTGATGTGCACTAACGACATTTTAAGAAATAAAGAAATAGGTTGCCACGAATTGCACGAATTACCAGGAATAATTCGCGGCAACTT
>DAINQQ010000276.1:0-6056 GCA_036742645.1 Flavitalea sp. | reverse complement strand
CCTCGTTAGCACGTTTATGGGCTTCAATACTTGGGCAGCCTGGCAAGGTACGCCCGACAAAGCGGCTGTTGCAGGAGATTTTACAATGCTGGAAAATGAGGTTGCGCCGGTCATTAAGGCTCTGGTTGAAAACGGCATTGAGGTTGTGGCTGTACATAATCACATGGTGCATGAAGAGCCACGTATTTTCTTTTTACATTATTGGGGAGTGGGAAATGCAGAAAAGTTGGCGAGAGGATTAAAGACAGCCTTGAATCAGCAAGGCAGCGGAATGAAACACTAAGTGCTAAGAACGGAAAATCTTAAAAAAACTGTCTATACGGGATTTGAAGTGACTATTGATTTGGTTTCTCGAATTAACTGTTTGCTGCCGGGTCAACCAGGAAAGACAAACTGCACCTGTGTATGATAGCTAGGGAGCAAAAATTTTAAATTATGCTCGAAACTGCTATAATCTATATATAAGTCCTTTTATCTTTCAAAATCATCATCGAATACTATCAGCCCGTTTTCATTTTTAAGTGTGGCATAATCTATCGACGCAGCACCATCAAAAATATAGATGAGCGCCCACAATTTTTCCTAAATTTTCCTTATATATTTCATTATAAGCAGGCTTCCCATTAAGATAAATAGTAGCATGCCGGTCTTTGACACGCACTTCCAACTCCTGCCAGTCATAAACATTGCAGCCCAACAATGAAAGGTCATTGCTCTTGCCAGATTTCGATATTTCTCCTAGTTTGTAAGCAGCACTATTTTCACAACCCTTATCGGTGAATGAAACCATGAAAGTGTTTACATCTGTAACAATAATCAGGTCCATCCACCCATGATCATAGCTCCATCAGGTGAAGGTGTAAAAGCAACCCATGTACCCAATCCCATCGCCGGCATAATTTTAAACTCATCCACCATAATACTCAAATCATTCTCGGAATAGTAATCTAATACTCTCCATTGTTTGCTTTTCCCTTAATTCCTGTTACACGTTCAATAACCAATGTATCTAATGCTTTGAGGTTTTGCTTACTTTTTGAAGTTTGGTTTGTGCTGATAAATCGCGACAAATAACTGTTACAATTACTAAAACAATCCACATATTATTGAGCTTTCTAAGCCCATTCATAAATGAAATATTTAAATAAATAAAGAGAAGCAATTTACAGTCACTTTCTTAACTGCATGAATTACATAATAAGTATTTTCCGGTCTATTGTTCCTTCTTTATTAATAGCGATCACCGGATCAGTCAGCTTGACTTCCGCTGATTCATCAAATGGTGGAAATACAAATGGTGACAAGAAATACCGAAACTTCGGCTCTCAGGGTCGATTAAGGATGCCGAATTTGATTCAAAGTTCTTTGTCATTTCGGTATTTCAATACTAAAAGATAGAGGCCCATCGTAAAGTCAATAGATAAGCAAAACAGATCATAGTGTGGTGGTATCAAATCCGATTTCTGAAATAGATCATATGCCAGATCCCAGGTTCCATGCAGGAAATAGCCTGCTATCAAGAAGAATAAGTGCTTCTTAATTCCAAAGTATGCAAGTAACACGAAGAAAATGGCCTGTACAGCGTTTATAATTAAAGCCGTCAAATCTGTCCAGGTAAACCCTACATAAAGGAAGCCAATCCCTGCAAGTATAAGACCATAAATGGTTGGTTTATCGAAGCGTTTCAAAATGCTAAAAGTCATTATTATCAATAGTCCTGATAATATTCCAATTACTACAGCAGTCATCTTATGCATTTAAAGTTGAATAATTAACCAATATCATTTTCAATTTTTTTTATTTAATTATAAGTAAGAGCTCATCTTTATCTCTGCAATATACCCAAAGCTTTGAGGTCAATTTGTCTGGCTTTCTTGTGACAGTGGAGTTTTTATCATTTTCAGTCAAACGTTTGTTGAATGATGATTAAGTTCAAGAACCATGTATAAAAAGCATAACCGCTTGATCCACGCAAAGGCCATGATGCTGTCAAAAACAGAGAAAAAGAAAAATAATGCAGTCATTACAACAATCGCATTAACCAACACGAATTGCTGTGGTTGAGAAAAAAATAGCTAGAGAGAATATGCTTGACACTGAAAGAAAAAAGCTACTCGAAGTAGAGCAGCTTATTGCAAAAAACGAAGGTTTCTTGAAAGGAGCGGGATCTGGACGATTATTGAACCCTTGCAAAAGCTTCTCATGGTAATATCGCAAATAAGAATTGCATAAATTCTTGCGAAAAAGACTTTTAAGGTGCTCAATTTTTTTTTACATGTCATCGTATATTATTTAATGTTGCGAGCTCACTCAAAATTTGACTCCTTAGTAAGTTATGAAGACTTCAATTAGTTATGTGCTTCCTCCAGAATCTGATTGCATAATCCATCCATCCTTCAGCATCTGTTCCTATCCCTGTTCCAAAACCGTGACCTGCGGTTTGGTACCTGTGATATTCTACTTCTATACCTGCGGCTTTTAAATTTTCAACCCTTCTTTCTACTGTAGTTACACTAGCTATATCATCGTTGGCCGCCACCGTTATAAAGGTTGGGGGAAAATCGGCTGAATAAGTTGATTGGCCGGTATATGCTATAACCGCTGTAGCAGGTTTTGGAAAATTGCCACCGCCGTAAGCAGAAGGGCCTCTTAAAGCAATATTACCAACCATCCTGGCGCCGGCAGAGCCTCCCCATAATGAATAATCTTTGGTGCTCACACCCAGCTTTTCTGCATTATTAAAGATATAAGTTATTGCTACCGCAAGGTCTTCGGTGGCTCTTTGCTCAGTTCCTATTCGATAGCGGATTACAAAAGCATTAAGTCCATTTTTAATTATCTCCTGGGCAATAGGAAAACCTTCGTGTAACAAGCCTACATAAATAAAACCTCCGCCAGGACACACTATAGCAAATGGCGCCCCGGATTTTCCCCTGAAGAAGAAAAGTCCGGTTTGTTCCATGGAAGGATTCTGTTGCTTTTGCAGTTCTGAATAAAAATTATAGAATACTTGTTTGCCGCTGTTGACTTCATTTATCAAATGATTGATAGAAGAGAGAACGATATCCGGCTGCACATTGCCGTGATAAGGCATCAGTGAACCCACATCTTTCAGGGAAGTATTATAGTAAGATGAATTGTTATCCCAGGGCAATAACATTTCGCCGAAACCCTGAAAGGCTGTATGGTTGATAATATCTCCAACCCGATGATTAAGCGTTAAAAGTGTATCAATCGTAATATTTCCTCCCGTGTTATGCATAGAAGCCACAGGTCCATTATTGTTGCATTTCGAAAAAAATGCTAATAGCAATACCCATTTCATCTTCGCCTTTTTTCATGCTTTAAACTTTATCCTCTATTTTTTTGCTGGTGCTTCAACACCGGAAAAATCAAGCACCATCTTTGGCAGACGCTCTCCTTTAATTTCAATCTTCGCTACTTCTGTATTGAAGCCCTTTAGTTCATCGGCAGTAAACTTTACACCATCAGCACCACTATTCTCCAGCATGTGTGGCATCTGTGTTGTACCCGGGATAGGCACGATCCAGGGTTTCTGCGCCAGAAGCCATGCCAGTGATATTTGCGCAGGAGTGGCTTGTTTCTCCACAGCCCACCTTTTGACCAATTGTACGAGTGCCAGGTTGTGGGGTAGATTCTCTGCCGAGAAACGAGATTCTACACTGCGAATGTCTCCGGGGGCGAACCGGGTATTTGAGTCGATAGCTCCTGTCAAAAAACCAACACCAAGCGGGCTCCATGGAACGAAGCCAATGCCGAGTTCCTGGCAGAGTGGAATGATTACATCTTCAGGTCCACGCCATATAAGCGAATATTCGTTCTGAATAGCAGTAACAGGATGGATGGCATGTGCTCGCCTTACGTTTTGTGGTCCCGGTTCAGAAAGTCCGTAATGCAATACTTTTCCTTCACTAATAAGATCTTTAATTGCTCCAACAACATCTTCAATCGGAACAGCCGGATCTACCCGATGTTGATACAATAGATCAATACGGTCGGTACGAAGGCGTTTCAACATACCTTCTACCACTAACTTGATATGCTCAGGACGGCTGTTCAAACCGGGGAGACGCTGACCTGTTTTTTGATCGATGTTCCAGCCAAACTTCGATGTGATCACCACTTTGTTTCGGAAGGGTGCGATACCTTCCCCAAGTATTCGTTCCACCTCGTGAGGACCGTAAGCCTCGGCCGCATCGTAAAAGGTAACACCATGATCGAAAGCTGTCCGGATAATGTTGAACATTTCGGTCCGGGATGGTATTGTCGTTTGATAAGTACGACTCATATTTTGAACACCAAGGCCAATGCTGGAAACTTCCAGGTTGCCAAGTTTACGTCGTTCCCGAACCGCGCTTGCCAAACTATTTTGTCTTGGCGTTTCTTGTATTACCTTTTGGGCACTTGTCTTTGAAGCCAACAAGGAACCTCCGGCTAAGGCGAAGCCAGTTTTTAAAAGATTACGTCGATTCATAGCTTTACTGATTGGCGTTAGTGTTTCTGCTGTGACTGATTACTATTATTGTTATTAATTTTTACTGGTCTCATAAGCCTTGAAAAAGTGAGTGAGCCCATCTTCCATTTGCCGTTTTCTTTGATATACACCTCAGTAACCATGAAGGGATTGATGACTTCGTTTCCGCCGACTACTGCCACCAGGTCGATGTCATTTAATAGGATCGCCGTATTGCCAATGATATTCACCGAAGCGGTATAGATTTCGGCTTTCTTGTACCAAATTCCGCCACCTTCAATCACATTAATTTCCTGTTCTTTCCCCCAGCTTCCTCCCATGTGAACGAACATTGACTTTTCATGAAACAAAGCTGCAAGCGTATCTGCTTTTTTGTCTGCCATCCAAATCCATTTTTGTTTTGAGAGACTGATAATCTCCTGTTCTTCAGGAGATGGATTTTCTTTTGCCTGTTGTGCATAGGACCATTGCACGCTCGTTAGTAAAAAATATAGTGCGAGAATTGATAGTTTCATATTGTGGCTTGTTTTAAATAGAATGATAAAAGGCAATAATTGTTTCAAACTTTTCTTTTTAATTGTCTTTATTATGGATTTTTTGTTAATTAGCCAACAAGTTTTCTCTCTCCCAACCATTTTACCATTGCCGGATCACGATGATCGAAGAAGTTGCTTGTCTTCGTATCCAATATTTTGATTCCTTCCATGTCTTCGCCGCTTAATTCGAAATCAAATAGCTGAAAGTTCTCTTCCATTCTTTCTTTGCGAACCGATTTGGGAATGGCAACAACTCCTCTTTGCGTCAACCAACGAAGAATAACCTGCGCGATTGATTTATTGTATTTATTACCAATTGAAAGCAATAACTCGTTCTGAAATATGTTGTTTCTTCCTTCAGCAAATGGTCCCCATGATTCTATCTGTACGCCATTTTCCTGTAAGAATTTTTGCGGGTCTATCTGCTGCTGGAATGGATGGGTTTCAATCTGATTCACTGCCGGAATAATCTCATTGTGAACGATCAGGTCAATTAGACGGTCAGGATGAAAATTGCTTACACCAATGGCTCTAATTCTTCCTTCCTTGTATAAGTCCTGCATGGCTCGCCATTCACCATACACATCGCCATAAGGCTGATGCATCAGGTACAAGTCCAGGTAATCCAGGCCGAGTCGTTTTAGCGAAATTTCAAAAGCTTTCTTTGTCCCTTCATAACCATTGGACTGTATCCAAAGCTTGGTAGTGATAAACACTTCTTCCCGAGGCACACCACTATTCCTGATGGCGTTACCAACTGCTTCCTCGTTCATGTATGCGGCAGCAGTATCAATCAAACGGTAGCCGGTGTTAATAGCGTCAAGAACGCTTCTTTCACATTCGGCCAAATCTGTTACCTGGAAGACACCAAAACCAAGAATCGGCATCTCAACACCATTATTCAATATCACATTTTGCATTGTGTAATTTCTTTTGTAGTGCAAAGGTCCTGGCATTCTTCCAATTGTATAGTATACAGATTATGGTTTTACTTACCAATATTACTGATCAAGAAGGCTCATCAG
>DAINQQ010000275.1:0-6058 GCA_036742645.1 Flavitalea sp. | reverse complement strand
TGATCAATCGAAACAAATTTTTAAAACTCTGTGCTCCTCTGTGCCAACCCCGGTATGACTCTGTGGCTAACCCGTGTTTCACATGAGCCGGTTAACATGGCCAAAGTATTAACTACACAGGTACACAGAGGTTGGCACAGAGGGGCACAAGGGGAATACTTTTAGCAGGAAATTTATGCAGCAACGGTTATCAGATGGGTGAGTGTGTAACCGGACGCTATGCTGCCTGTGACGGTTGCCAATTCACTTGCCAATGAATCAGCAAAAACATTATCACGTGCATTGCTGGTATCCTGGACGCCGCGGGTATAATAATTTGTTGCGGTCGTATATACCGTGTTACAAACATCCGTTGGAAATGCAATCTGCGTTACGAGTAAAGAGGTTCCACTTGCATCATAAATATGCACATGGATATGCGGTGCGCGACCCGAATACCAGCCAGGAAAGATAGATGTGAATGTTACAATCCCACTTGCATCCGAAGTTTGCCGGCCTCTTAAAAAGTGAACAGATTGGAAGTTTGCCGATTGCATACCGGTACCGCCATACTCCGAGTAGTATCCATCCTTGTCGCAATGCCAGATATCTACAATCGCACCCGCCAAAGCAGCGCAATTATTATTTCGATTGTTGACAATGACCTTGATTGAAAACGGTACTCCCGTACGATCGCTCCTGATATCATTCGTTATAAGGGATGAAGGTGATTTTGTTGGAAAAGGCCCTGCTGTTTCTGTAGGAGATATGCTGCATGAGCCGGATGATGTGCCCCCATCTGTACCTGAGCCGGTCCCTGATTCGGTAGTTTCCGTGAGGTCGCTTTTGTTACACGATCCTACAAGGGGTGTCACGGCAGCTAAACCAAGAGCGGCCATGATGCCATTTTTCAAAAAAGCTTTTCTTTCCATAAACGATGTATTTTGAATAAGGACCTGTGACGTTATTTAAACGCAAAGTTTATTCAACGAATGCTGATTTGCATTTAAAATCGGAGTATGGGCGCTATGTATCGACCAATGAGGTCGGATTATGATTCTATTAACAACTCGAAGATCATGAGCCGATGTGATGAATGATGAGCCGATGTGATGATTAGCCAATTAGCCAATAGAAGAGTGATGGGCCGATAGAGGATGATTATCCAATTTATTGACTTAACAAACTAATAGAATTGCCAATGTGAAAATGAAATACAATCGGGTTTGGAAAAAAAACATCTTTTTGCTAGCTATTAGCATTGGCAGAAGGAAATAATGCTTTATTTTCAAATTTCCAAATTTTCAAATCAGCTCATCTGATTCATATGAAAAGACGTTCTTTCGTAAAAGCATCTTTATTGACAGGTTCTTTAAGTGGTCTTGCGCCTATAGCAGGTCTTGCATCAGGGAACTCCCAGGGACAGAAAAAATCAAGTTCTGAATTTTATGAGTTGAGAACTTATAGTCTGAAAAATGAAGCGCACCAAAAGCTTGTAGAAGATTATTTTAAAAATGCCGCCATTCCTGCTTTGAATCGGTTGGGAAGCAGGAGTATCGGGGTATTCAGAGAACTGAAGCCAACGGAAGCTATTAAGTTGTATGTTCTTATTCCCTTTCCATCTCTAGGAGATTTTTTACGAGTACAGGAAAGTTTAAGTAAAGACGCCGCTTATAACCAGGCAGGCAGTGCATATTTGAATGCCCCGGCTACTGAGCCTGCGTACGAACGTATTGAAAGTTCTCTATTCAGGGCTTTTTCGACCATGCCGAAGATTGAGGTTCCTGAAAAAAAATCACGGATATTCGAGCTTCGTCGTTATGAAAGCTCGGGTGAAATGGCAGGGAAAAAGAAAATCGAGATGTTTGATAAGGGAGAGATTGAAATATTTAGAAAGGTGGGCCTTACTCCCGTGTTTTTCGGCGAAGCGCTGATAGGAACCTTCCGACCAAATCTCACATATATGCTCACGTTTGACGATATGGATGAGCACGATCGCAATTGGAAAACATTCGGCAGCGATCCTGATTGGAAGCGCATCAGCGGGATGCCCGAGTATGCAGATGCGAAAATAGTATCGCGAATAACCCGCGTCTTTTTATCACCAACTGATTTCTCACAGGTTTAAAGTTTTGCCACGGCTTGTCACGAATTAATTTGTGCTAATTCGCGAAAAACCCTTTCACTCATAAAGGAGAGAAGTTGTATGTTAGCATTTAAATGATATAGAGAAATTGTTGTATGATCCTGATCGTAGACGATAAGCAAGAAAATTTATTTTCTCTAAAATCTTTATTACAGCTGCACCTGTACGAGGTGGATACCGCCTCCTCCGGCGAAGAAGCGCTGAAGAAAATACTCCGCAAGGAGTATGCCCTGATCATCCTCGATGTGCAGATGCCTGAAATGGATGGTTACGAAGTAGCGGAGGCAGTTACGGGACTGAATAAGACTAAAGACATTCCCATCATTTTTTTGTCGGCTGTCAATATCGACAAGCGCTTCATTACAAAAGGGTATGATTCCGGCGCTGTTGATTATGTGACCAAACCTTTTGATCCTGACCTGTTGCTTCTAAAAGTAAAAACGTTTTGCCGTCTATATGAACAAAAACGGGAATTGAAATCGACTCAGGAAACACTTAAGAAGGAAATTGAGAGCAGGAAGCTGATTCAAAAGGAAATCGAACGGGTCAATCTTTCACTTGAAGAAAAAGTGCAGCACAGAACCAAAGAACTGGTGCGCGTAAACCAGGATCTCGAAACCCGGAACGCAGAACTGGCCCAATATGCTTCTTTAGCTTCTCACGATCTACAGGAACCGTTGCGAAAGATTGTTACGTTCAGCAGAATTCTTGATGACAAGTATTTGGCCAATATGCCCGACGCGCATAAATACATGAGCAAGGTGATCAATTCCGCAGAACGAATGCGTAGCCTGATCGACGACCTGTTGAATTATTCTAAACTATCGGTACAGCTACAATTTTCAAAGCTAGATCTAAATGAAATATTAGCTACCACGTTGGCGGATCTTGAAATATTGATCGAAGAAAAAGGGGCCGAGGTTACGACAAGTGGGCTTCCGAAAATAGAGGCGGTTCCGGGACAAATGCGGCAATTGTTCCAGAACCTGATTAGCAACGCATTAAAATTCTCGAAAGCGAATTCAATTCCCAAAGTGAAAATATGGAGTGAGCGGGTGAGTGAGAAATCTTTAAATGCTGTTCCTTCATCGAAGGGAGAGTTTGTAAGGATCTTTATTGAGGATAACGGAATTGGATTTGACGAGTTGTATCTCGATAAAATCTTTACAATCTTTCAGCGACTCCATGTCCGAAGTGACTATGAGGGAACAGGCATTGGGTTAGCCATCGTAAAAAAAATTGTGGAGAAGCATGATGGGATCATTGGCGCGAAAAGCAAAGAGGGGCTAGGTGCAACTTTTTTCATTATACTACCTATTCATCAAAAAAACACACAGGTTACAGCGGCATAGTTAAAGCATCACTATGAATGAATTCAAAAGAAATTTAGCAATAGGTTTTGGCATATCGTTGTTGTTGTTGATCGCAAGCTCGGTAGCATCCTATTTCAGTATCAATAATCTTCTCTACAGTGCAGGAATGGTGAATCATACCAATGAGGTAGCGAAGAAACTGGAATCAGTTATTGCAACATTGAGAGATGCAGAAACCGGCCAGCGGGGATATCTGCTGACGAATAATCCACGGTTCCTCGATTCTTATAATGGCTCGTACGAAAGAGTTACCGCCCTGATCGACGATGTAAAGCAGTTGACGGTCGATAATCCACCGCAACAGCGGGACTGTGAAGAGCTGAAGTCAATCGCTCAACAGCGTATTCTTTTCCTTACAAACCTAGTCGATAGAAAAAGAGATGGTGAGGCCGTTGCTGATAGCCTTCTGCTGATCGGCCGGACTTACATGAATAATGCGCGGAACCTTATTAAAAGGATGCAGGACAGAGAGCAGAACTTATTAGTAGCGAGGACAAGAAATATGAATCGGTTCGCGACCTCTACACCAGTATTTATTCTTGTCGCTTCCTTATTGGCAATACTCTTTACTGTTATTTCCTTTCTCAGGGTTTTAAAAGATTATAACAAGCGTCTTGAATTGCAAACGGCTTTGCAACAGAAGGACGCCGAAATTTCGCAACGGCTGAGCGTCATTGAAGGAATCACCAACGAGATATCGTCGGGCAATTACAGGATAAAGATAGATGATGAAGGCAAGGATGCTTTGGGCGGCATTGCATATTCGGTTAACAAGATGGCTGAGTCTTTGGACGTGTCCTTCACGAATTTGACCGAGAGGGAATGGCTTCAAACAGGAGTGGCATCACTGAACGAGCTCGTTATTTTAGAACAGGATATCAATACATTGGCGAAAGGCGTTTTAAACTTCATTACTGAATATTCAGGTAGCCAGGCAGGTGCATTGTACGTTATGAATAGTGAAGGTTTACTGGAATTAAAAAGCAGCTATGCATTATCTAAAAATTATCCCAGGAAGAGAGTTCCGCTCGGGGAAGGCCTCGTGGGCCAGGCTGCAGAGGCGAAAAGAACCATTGAAGTAAAGGACGTCCGGGCACATAATTATATATTGAGTTATATCTCGGGCGAAGTAAAACCAGCATCAGTAATTGCAGTTCCATTCTTATTTAATAGGGTTGTTAAAGGGGTTATCGAAATGGCAAGCCTGGGAGAGTATTCATCGAATACAAAATTATTCCTGGAGGCAGCTTCGTTTAATACGGCTATAGCTATTAATACTGCACAGAGCCGGCAAAGGGTCCAGGAACTTCTCGAGGAGACCCAATCGCAATCGGAGGAATTGCAGGCACAACATACAGAGCTCGAAAACATCAATTCCGAATTGGAAGCGCAGGCCGAAAAGTTGCAAGCTTCAGAAGAAGAGTTGAAAGTTCAACAGGAGGAGTTGCAGCAAACGAACCAGGAATTGGAAGAACGTAGTCGTTTGCTCGAAGAAAAAAATGAAGTTATCCTTGAACGGAATCTCCAAATCCAGGCTAAGGCTGAAGAGCTTGCAATAAGCACCAAATACAAATCTGAGTTCCTCGCGAATATGTCGCATGAACTACGAACGCCACTCAATTCTATTTTGCTTTTGTCGCGCCTGCTCTCGGAGAACCATGAACAGAATTTATCGTCCGAACAAATTGAATATGCGAATGTGATTCAAAGCTCAGGCACAGGGCTACTGACGTTGATTGATGAAATTCTCGATCTCTCGAAGATTGAAGCGGGCAAGATGGAGCTTGAATATAATGATGTGAATTTATCCGCCTTCACAGACGAATTACAATCTCTATTTTCGCCAATCGCAAAAGATAAGGGAATCGGATTCTCAATCTCTGTCTTTGAAGGTGTACCCGGTTCAATTGAAACCGACCGTTTACGATTGGAGCAGATCCTTCGCAACCTTATATCAAATGCGCTGAAGTTTACAAAAAAAGGTATGGTGCAATTGAAGATCGGTAAACTGAATGGCTCCATAACTTTTTCTGTAAAGGATACTGGTATTGGGATCGCTAAGGAAAAGCAGCAGACAATATTCGAAGCGTTTCAACAGGCCGACGGTTCTACAAGAAGGCAGTTTGGTGGAACGGGCCTTGGACTTTCCATCAGCCGCGAACTTGCGAAACTTTTGGGCGGAGAAATAAAACTTGAAAGTGAAGAAGGCAAGGGAAGCGAGTTCATATTAGTGTTACCCGAAAAAAGAGGAAACAAGATTAAGACAATCGAAAAAGTTCAAATTGAACCCCTGGAGCATGCGCCGCTAGCAATACCTGACAACGGTCTTGATTCATCAACGGAAAGATTTATTTCGGAAATCATTCCGTCCCCGGTGGATGACGACAGGCAGAACATACAACCGGGTGATAAAACAATACTGATTGTCGAGGACGATACTGCATTTGCACGCTCTCTACTTGAATATGCACGTCAAAAAGGTTATAAAGGGCTTGTTGCTGTTAGAGGTGATGAAGCCGTTGGATTGGCACGGCATTTTCATCCGATGGGTATCTTGCTC
>DAINQQ010000274.1:0-6139 GCA_036742645.1 Flavitalea sp. | reverse complement strand
ACGTAGAACGGAAAGCGGCGCAGCAGTATCAACAAAAACAGAATCCTGTATCTCCATCTCAAATCCTTTTTCCGCCAGGAACCCTTGCGCATCCTGCAGAGATTTGCCGGTAACCGATGGGATGGTCAGTGTTTTTCCATGCCTGGTTACGAAACCAAGTGACCATAAAAATAGGAGTAGGATGATAAATACCAACGCAATACCAAGAAGTATGTGGACCCAAAGTGGTTTTTGACTGATGAATTTGAACATATTGACACTAATTTCTTATCACCAATTATCGCGAATGAACTACATGAATTATCACGAATAAACTAATTGCATACACATATCAGGCCTTGACTTTTCTTGCTAAAGCGTCTTCGATCAGAGCTGAATAAAACTCTTTCAGTGTCATACCCATAGCCTTTACCTGCTGTGGGACGATGCTGGCTTCGCTCTGGCCAGGCACTGTGTTGATCTCGAGAATATATGGCTCTTGTTTCAATTCATTATAAATAAAATCAATTCTTACAACCCCGCGGCAGTTGAATACCTCGTATACTTTTTTTGCAGTATAGCGAATTTTTGTAGCTATAGATTCGTCAACTATCGCCGGGGTTGTTTCCTCGCTCATACCCTGGTACTTGGCTTCATAATCGAAGAAATCCTTTTTAGACTTTACCTCGGTAATCGGTAGAACGATAATTTCTTTTACCGTTTTGAAAACGCCCACAGTAAATTCCCTGCCGGCAATGAATTCCTCGACCAGTACCTGGGCATCTTCCTTAAATGCTTTCGCTAATGCGGAAGGAAGTTCACCTGGAGTGTTCACTTTGCTCATGCCAATACTCGAACCACCGTTATTTGGTTTTACAAACAAAGGCAATTGAAGTTTATCCAAAATGTGCTTTGGGTCAACCGGGATATTCTTGAAGAGGTGTATTGACTTCGCAACGTTGATCTGGGCAAATGCTGCCACAGCCACGGTGTATCTCTTGTTGAAAGTTAATGCCGAGGTTGCAGCATCACACGAAGTGTAGGGCAAATTCATGAGGTCGAGGTAACCCTGCAGTTTTCCATCCTCGCCAGGTGTGCCATGGATTCCAATCAGTACGGCATCAAAACTGATTTTCCTCTTTTTCAGGTTTATAGAAAAATCATTTCTATCTACTGCTATTTTTTGTCGATCGTTTTGATAGAACCAGCCATCAGGGGTGATATCGATTTTGTATACATCGTACCGGTCACGGTCTAAATTGTTTTCGATTGTTTCAGCACTTTTGTAAGAAATCACGGATTCACCGGAATAGCCGCCCGTAACAAAAGCAATAGTAGGAAGACCCATGTATTTTGAAAGATTAATGAAAAATTTCGCCAAATATCCGTCTTAAAAGGAAACTCTAAAAACTATTTTCAGGCGGACAGGTCACCCGTTAAATCGCAGAATCTAACGTTTCGTTGAAGAGACTAGTATGTTACTCGGAGTGGTTCCGTCGACGGTTGATCGAAAAAGATGGAGTAAAAGGGTGATAACGCAGCGATGTTCGTTATTAGTAGGCATCTAAACATTAAGAAAGGTGAAGGACGTTATCCCTTCACCTTTATACGACGGGAAATATCACCCGCCAAAAATATGTAGCAATTTCGCTACAAGTACTATTTTGAACCTTAGAAAGGTACATCAATTAGCATATTGCTGTCAAATTTCACAGTTACTATTTATGCACATTTCCGCAAAGATTAAATATGCAGTTTCTCTTTTTTTGCCAGTAGTTCGGCGACTGTTTCTTTATACATCTCATCAGGAACGCAACAATCAACCGGACATACGGCCGCGCACTGTGGCTCTTCATGAAAACCCTGGCACTCGGTACACTTATTCGGCGTGATATAATATATGTCCACAGAAACAGGGGGCATTCGTTGTTCAGCATCAACCACGGTACCATCAACTAAAGTAAAAGATCCTTTAACAGTAGTGCCATCAGAAATCGACCACTCTACCCCACCCTCATAAATCGCATTATTAGGACATTCGGGCTCACAGGCACCACAATTGATGCATTCTTCGGTGATTTTTATAGCCATGTTTTATCAAATTTTTAATGGGTTGATTACAGTTATTTTTGCACGACAAATATAAGGTGGAATGAATTTACAACAACGACTAGATTTATTACAACAGCTGGGAGATTACATTTCGTCGGACAATGAAAATTGGATTCAGGATATAGAAAAAGCGCACCAGGAAAACGGTTGGTTCACACCCGAATTCGTAAGGCTCGCCGCTACAAATATTTCGAGCGAGTTCTTACAGCCAGGAAAGCTACGGACCTGGGTAGAAAAATATAATATTGCAGATGAACTTTCGGAACCAAAAAACGTCGGAGTTGTTATGGCAGGTAATATACCGCTGGTTGGTTTTCATGATTTCCTTTGCGTATTTGTGTCGGGGCACCGGCAAACGATTAAGCCCTCCTCCAAGGATGAGACCCTAATCCGCCATTTGATCGGGAAACTAAATGAATGGGACCCATCCATCCAGCGTTACGCTGATTTCGCAAGTATGTTGAAAGGATGTGACGCCTACATCGCAACAGGAAGTAACAACTCGTCGCGGTATTTCCAGTACTATTTCGGAAAATATCCTAACATAATCCGGCGCAATAGAACTTCTGTGGCTGTGCTTTCTGGACAAGAGACAATGGAAGACCTCTCTGGACTCGCCGATGACGTATACCAGTACTTTGGTCTCGGCTGCAGGAATGTTACCAAAATATTTGTGCCGAGGGATTATGATTTTGTTCCGTTACTTGACGCGTTTAAGAAATACATTCATCTCGCTGACCACAACAAATACGGAAATAATTATGACTATCAATTGGCCCTGCTTATTATTAATAAGCAGTTCTACATGACCAATGGGTCGATTATTCTCCACTTGAATAAATCCGAGTTCTCCGCAATAAGCGTATTAAACTATCAGTTTTATGAGGGAAAGGCTGGGTTGATCGAAGCATTAACGACAAATCAAAACGTCCAATGCATAGTCGCAGACGGAAAAGTGCCTTTCGGAACTGCCCAGCATCCTGGGTTGAATGATTACGCGGATGGCGTCGATACCATGCTATTTTTGCGGACGTTATGAAAACTTGGCAAGGAAAAACCAATTGGTTTCATTATTGTCAGGAAATTCCGGCAGTACTGGAATGAACTTTTGTAAATTTGCTAACAACTACGAAGGTCTTAGTAAATTATATGTTAAACCGGATTTACGGTAAGACCCTATCAATTTTTGTGTCGTTTATTTGTCTGTGTCAGGCATGTAATTTGAAACAATAAACCGATTAAACCTTTACAAAATATGAAATTGAAGCAGATATTAGCAATGGTACTGATAAGTGCCGTTACAACCTTGGTGACCCTCGTGGGATATCGGAGATTTGCCGTTGATGATACTTATGTTTATAAAACTGGAGCAACTGACTCAGGAAAAATTCCAATCAATTACGCGGGTTTTAATGGCATAACAGGTGCTACCGCGAGTATAGATTTCGTGCCTGCCGCCTCAGCCGCGATTCCTGCCACCGTGCATATAAAAACGAAAACAAATCGTACAGCCAGCAACAATCTGCCAAGAAGGAGTCCATTCGGCGATATGTTCGACCTGGATCTAGATGATTTTTTTGGTGACCGTCTCCGTTCTCAACCACAGATGGCATCCGGTTCAGGTGCAATTATCAGCGAAGATGGATATATTGTAACCAACAACCACGTTATTGATGGCGCCGATGAAATAAATGTCACACTAAGTAATAAGAGATCTTTCAAAGCGAAATTAGTGGGCGCTGATCCCAGCAGCGATATTGCTGTTTTAAAAGTGGACGCTAAGGGATTGCCTTTCATGTTGTATGGAAATTCAGATGAAATCAAGATTGGCCAATGGGTCCTGGCTGTTGGATATCCGCTTAACCTGGAAGCAACCGTAACAGCCGGTATCATCAGTGCAAAGGGAAGAACTCTTGAGATCAACAGGCGTCAAAGTAATACTCCTGTAGAATCTTTCATGCAAACAGATGCTGCGGTTAATCCCGGCAATAGCGGTGGTCCGCTCGTAACCACAGACGGAAAGCTTATCGGAATAAATTCTGCTATCGCTTCACCTACGGGAGCATATGCGGGATATAGTTTCACAATCCCGGTAAACATCGTTAAGAAAATCATCGCCGACCTGATGAAGCATGGCACAGTGCAAAGGGCTTACCTCGGTATACAATACCCCAGAGAAAATCTTAGCGATGAAGTAAAAGCCCGCGAAGGCATCAAAGGCGATGAAAGCGGAGTATATGTGATTGATGTTCCAAAAGATGGTGCGGCCTACGCAGCAGGTGTAAAAAAAGGCGATGTCATCACCAAGATCAATGGAGTGTCGGTTATAAGCGGTGCGGAAATGGTTGGACAAATTGCGACTTATCGTCCTGGCGACAAGATCAATATCAGTTATCTACGTGATGGTAAAGAAATTACTGCTCCAGTAACCCTTCGCAATAGTACCGGTACCATGGACATTGTGAAAACATCAGTTTTAGATAAGCTAGGGGCAGACCTTCAAACTCTTAGCAAAGAACGCGCGAAAGAATATGGCGTTAGCGGTGGAGTGGAAATTCGTTCAATTAGTGGGCGTGGGTTGATGAGTAAGGTTCGTGTGCAGGAAGGTTTTGTAATTCTGAAAGCAAATAATCAAACCGTAGCTACGGTGGATGATTTTAGAAAGGCTTTGGAAGGCGCATCAAGCGTGAAGGTGGAAGGAATTTACCCCGGTTATGAAGGTGTGTATAATTTCGTTCTGAATTTGAATAGTGGAAATTAATTTTATCGCGATAAAACAACAAAGCCTGGACAAATTGTTCAGGCTTTGTTGTTTTATCAGTTTAGGTTTATTATTTCTCCAAAACGACGGATTCCCATGGACTCATTTTTATAGAATTTATAGAACCGTTCGGCGATAATTCAATGCTGTTTTTGTCAAACACGTTTAAATAACTGCCACCGGTACCTTCATCTGTTATCGTCACTTCATGCTCGTGGGAGGAAAGGTTCAACATTACTATAACTTCCTTTTCCAATAATTTCCTTCGCCATGCCAGAACTGATTGCTCCTTATCAGTCTTAATAAGCTCAGTGGTCACATTTGGATCACCTGTTGATAGCGCTGGATTTCTTTGCTTCAATTGTAAAAGTGTTCTGTAGAAATCCTGGAGTAAAATTTTTTCTGGCCATTCAATTGTGTCCTTTTCAAAGAACTTTAATCGCTCCATATTAGGGATCTCCTGTCCGCTGTAAATTAAAGGAATGCCATGCCAGGTACAGCTTAAAACAGCAAATGATTTTGCTGCTGGACCATATTTCTCATATTCGGTACCATTCCAACTGTTTTCGTCATGATTGCTTGTAAAAAATAGATGCGTAGTGCCCGGCCTTGATTTTTCTTCGTACGCTTTCAATGTATTCCCAAGATCGGGAACTCCAATCTGGTCTTTCGAAAATTTTTCTGTTTCATGCATCCAGTGCCACGCGTAGCTGCAATCAAAAACGTCCTGGTAATTGACATGCTCTGTTTCTGCCAGCCAGAAGAGTGGTTTAATCGCATCCAATGCTGTTCGCGCGTCGCGCCAGAAGTCAAGTGGGACCAGGTGGGCCATATCACAGCGGAATCCATCGATGTCGCATTCAGTTACCCAAAAGCTCATTGATTTAATCATTTGCCGGCGCATCGCATGATCGTAATAGTTCAGGTCAATCACATCCTGCCAATTGTTGCTGTCGTAAAATTCGCCTGCTGCGTTTTTTTTATAAAATTCCGGATTGGTTTTGGTCCAGATATGGTCGTAACCGGTATGATTTGCGACCCAGTCTATAATTACTTTAAAACCGGCCAGGTGAGCTTTTTTAACCAGATCCCGGAAGTCACCAACAGTGCCAAACTCGGGATTCGTATCCACATAGTCAGAACAGGCGTAATAACTACCCAGGGTTCCCAGTCGCTTTTCAAGACTGATAGGAGTTACAGGCATAAACCACAGGGTCTTAATGCCCATGTCCTTTAATCGTGGAAGATGTTTTGCGAAAGCTTCAAAAGTCGCTTCGGGTGTGTACT
>DAINQQ010000273.1:0-6172 GCA_036742645.1 Flavitalea sp. | reverse complement strand
TCTGTTGTGATCAAAGTTCCCGTTGACCTGTTTGAAAGTGCCGTAAACAATTTGGTGAAAGATGCGGAAATTATAAATGAAAAAAGAATTATTTCGGAAGATGTTACAACCCAGTTAATCGATGGAAAATCAAGGCTGGAGGCAAAAAGACAGGTACGCTTACGCTATCTTGATCTTTTGAAACAGGCGCGGAATATGGAAGAGGTCCTGACCGTTCAAAAAGAGATCAACGGTATACAGCAAGAAATTGAAACCGTTACCGGCAGAATTAATTTCCTGCAACATTCATCAGCAATGAGTACTATCAATCTTACTTTCTACCAGGTACTGAATGCATCCGCCAATGTTCCAAACCACATAGGCTTTTTACCTAAAATAAAATCTGCTTTTACAGAAGGCTTATATTGGACAGGAGAAATTTTGGTAGGAATTGTTTGTCTATGGCCTTTGATACTGATACTCGCTTTTTCTATTTATTTGTTAAGAAAGACACGAGTAGTTAAAATTTAAGTAATAGCTGCATTAGATCAAAAATCGTGTAGTATTCTTTATGCTTTGCGGCAGATCAGCTGTAATTATGTGGCAGCCTTTAGTCGGTTACTCTTGCGGGATTGTCGGTTTGATAAATATTTGATCACTTCAATTCCACCAAGACATACGATTGTTACCAGTAAAACAATTCCCAGTGCATTCCGGTCCAACGCTTTTGTTTTAAAAATGGTTTGTAAAAACGAAAGATATACGATCAGCAATTGCAGCACCACTGTTATTGTGATGGCAGCCCACATTTCTGTATTAGCAAAAATTCTTGATGAAAATATGGACCCCGAGCTTATACGAACTGACATTGCATTACTTAACTGAACCAGGCAAAGCAAAGTGAATACCATTGTTTGTTGCGTTCTGATATCATATCCACGGCTTTGCGCCCACATTTGAGTGAGCAGTGCCGCTAAGGCCATCAGCATTCCCGTAGATATTATTTTCGAAATCATGCCACCGGCAAATAAATTTTCTTTCGGCGGACGAGGGGGCCGGTTCATGATATCTTTTTCCGCTGGTTCGGATGTAAGCGCCAGTCCTGGTAAGCCGTCTGTTGCCAAATTGATCCAAAGAATATGAATTGGAAGAAGTGGAATCGCTAGTCCTAAGAAAGGTGCGAGAAAAATAGTCAGTATCTCAGCGAGGTTGCATGAAAGAACATAGAGGATGAATTTACTGATGTTCTCATAAATCCTTCTCCCTTCCCGGACTGCTTTCACAATCGTTGCAAAGTTATCATCCAGCAAGACCATATCAGCAGCTTCTTTGGAGACATCCGTACCTGTTATTCCCATGGCAATACCAATATCTGCCTGCTTCAATGATGGAGCGTCATTTACACCATCCCCAGTCATAGCAACAAACTCGCCATTGCTTTGAAGTCCTTTTACGATGTTCAATTTTTGTTCTGGAGACACTCTTGCATAAACGGAAATTCTTTTTATTTCATGCGCAAAGTCTTCTGGTGTGAGCTTAGACAGGCCAGCACCTGTCATTGCTTCGGCCGCGTCACTATCAGTCAAATGTAACCGTTGCGCAATAGCGGATGCTGTGAGGGCCTGGTCTCCTGTGATCATCACTGTTTTGATTCCAGCGGTTTTGCACTCCCCGAGGGCTTCAATTACTTCTTTTCGCGGAGGGTCGATTAGTCCAGCCATACCCAGAAATTCCAGGTCATGCTCCAATTCAGCACTTATTTGACCGGGCCTTTGATCAAATATTTTGTAGGCAAAAAATAAAACCCGTAATCCTTCGGCTGCCCAATCACGATTCAATCGCAGCCACTCCTGAACCTCGTCATTATATTTTTCAGATAACGCTTCCACCATTTTTACCGGTGCTCCTTTAACAAATAAGATCCATTTGTCGTTGTATTGATGCAGAGTGCTCATCCGCATTCTTGCTGAGTCAAAGGGCAGCTTACCAAAAAGAGGGAATTCATTTAATGAATCTTCCCTGGTGCTTCCATTTTTCATCGCATAACTGACCAACGCAGTTTCTGTTGAGTCACCCATAATATCACCGTCTTCAGCATACCGTACCTCATTCGCCAGCATCATGGCGTGTTTCATGAGCTCTTGTTTTTCAGACATTGCCCAAAACTTTTCCACGGACATTATATTTTGTGTAAGCGTTCCTGTTTTATCACTACAGATGTAAGTCACGGAGCCAAGGGTTTCAACTGCTGGTAAGTTTTTCATGAGGGCTTTTTGTTTTACCATTCTTTTAGCACCCTTTGCCAGTGCTATAGTAATGACTGCAGGAAGGGCTTCCGGCAACGCCGCTACAGCTAAAGAAAGAGCAGTAAGAAACATTTCAAAAGCAGGTTCACCACGCCATAATCCGAAAGCAAATACTACAAGGCAAATGAAGAGAACAATAATAGCGAGCTGCCTGCTGAAAACCGCTAACCGTTTTTGCAGAGGTGTTTTCTGGTCATCCATTTGCACAAGACCTGCAATCTTTCCAAGCTCGGTATTCATACCAGTTGCGGTAACAACTGCCTTTGCCGAACCGTTGCTCACAATAGTTCCTTTAAATACCATGTTATGCTGGTCACCGGCAAGAAGTTCCTTCTCCTTCATAACACCAACTGTTTTTTCTACAGAATGACTTTCACCTGTCAATGTCGCTTCATCAGTTTTGAACGAACTGATTTCAATCAGTCGCGCATCGGCGGGCACAATATCTCCTGCTTCTAATAATATGATATCACCTGGCACGAGCTCAGCCGATTCTATTTTTGCATGGTTACTGTTACGGATTACCATAGCAAATTGCGCAGACATTTTCTGCAACATCCTGATGGCTTGCTCTGCATTATTTTCCTGAACAAAGCCGATCCATGCATTGCCAAGGATAATGGCAAGGATCACAAGAGCATCGATATGCTCACCAGAAAAAAAAGAAATTATGGCGGCCACGATCAAGATCATGATCATGATATCTTTGAACTGCGCAATGAGAATAGAGAACTTTGTTTTCTTCCTTGTTTCCTGCAAAATATTCTTTCCGCATTTTTTTTGAAGTAGCGGAACCTGCTCTCTTGTCAAACCCCGGTCTGAAGTACTCAGTCTTTCAAAGACATCTTGTTGCGTCAGTAAATACCACTCGTTCATTACATTTCAATTATTTGTAAAATTGAGCAGTTGTTTTGATATGCAGACAATTTAATCATTTGAAAACGTGTCACCGTGCGAGTTAAGAACTAGTGCTTCCAGGTAATCAGTAGCCATGTATAAATCAGGCTGATTGCTCAACTATTTACCTGGCAAGCCAACCTGATGAGTATAGTCATTCGACATTATTTCCCTTCAAAGATGAGGAGCCTATTGCAAAGAGTGCAAAGGACTTGTCCTTCATGCGTCCGGCAAAAAATTGTTACGAAAATCTTTTAAACTGATGTCTCTTACCAGAACAAACTAAATGAATTATAACGCAGTTCTTGCATTCTGTCATCTCCCATAGCGTTTTGTTTTTCGAGGCTAAGGTTATCGGTTTGTGCCGTTTCCAGCCAAACCGTACCTGACTTTCTGAAAATCTGAACCGCCAGCCGGCAACTTTTCCAAAATCGTTGCTCAACTTCTCCAACAGAATCTGAAGGTGCAAAATTGATGGTGCCAGGACGATAATCAGGAATTTGCTTTAATGCTGTATGATTGACAATGGCGGTATCTAACAACGAGCTTTCGCCTTGCTTGTGTTGGTGTTGCACCACTTGAATTTTCAAGAAGGGAAATTGTTTTTGAAATTCAATGTTGATCTTTTTTACTGTAGTATCGGGAGATAGTTCCAGCTTCATAAAGGTTTTTGAGCGTAACAAAGTTAGGGGCGTGCCATCCTTGTATCAGTGATGTAGATTATATCATTACATGATTCTTATCAGCTGCGCATTTTCGTATACTCCTGCCAATGCTGAAAAATAATAGTCGCATCATTCATGTGGCCAGGAAGCCGCCGCACAATGGCAAGAATTACAACAAGGAGTGATGGTTAATGATGGCAATAAATTATTTTGATGGTTTGCTATATTGTTAATGCCTTCCGCTGGACGCCTCCAGTCGCCTCTTTGCGCATCATTCTCATTGAACGATATTGCCTCTTTTGCATTTGCAGTACAGCAATGGCCAGCACCGCAATCCAAACCAGGAAAAGACCGATGAGAAACCGTTCTACAACACCGAGCCAGGGCGTCGGCAGGTTTGCATTAAGTTTTGCTCCGTCCATACCTGTCCAGGCGCCCAACACCAACAGTATAACGATGGTTGCCAGGGAATAGAAACGGAACCACTTTCCGAATGCCGTCGCTCCAAACCCAATGGCAAGTAACATAAGGAGGACGGTTACTATCGAGAAAACGATGTGCATGGTATCGGTGATCGTTGCGCCGCCCACTGCCAGCACCTCTCGTTGGTGCATGGGTGCAAGTGGCCATGCCAGGCCTATCACTCCGTATGCGATGAGCAGGCCTCCCACAATTTGCAGTGGACGCTTTTGAAGTGCCGATTGTAAGACACCCCATCCGAAGAAAGCTACCAGCAAAGTGTACACGATCCCCAGCGAAATCCACAGTGATCTTGTGGGAGCGTCTATGGCAGACAACTCGCTTACAGTTTGAGACACAGAGCTATAGCCCTTGAATTGTATGGGCACAAAGATGTTCATGGCGATGTAGAGTACGGAAGAGAGAATACCACAGATGAGATAGAGCTTCTGCATGTGAAATGCACGAGGTTTGTTTCCTGATCTTATTCCTGTTTCCATTTTTTATTTTTTAAAAGAGCGAACGGTAAGTTCTGACATAAACTATGAGTAAACTATGATGATCGTTAGCATGTTGGGTGATTGCTATCAGGTCTGTAAAGTTGTAGCTGATGGTATCATTAGCCAGGTACACAATTTCTGGCGATCTTGTCTTTTGCTTCACCGTCGTTTAATGATGACTTTGATCAGAAGCGGTGTTAAACAGATCGGGTAAATTGCGGACTATATGAAAACGGCAATTTTCAGTACGCACAAGTTCGAAAAAGAATATTTTACTAAAGCAGCAGGTAGCGCTCATGAACTGATATGGATCGAAGCCCAACTTTCAGAAATCACAGCCATCATGGCGAAAGGCTGCCGTGCTGTGTGCATTTTTGTAAATGATGATGGTTCAGAAAAAGTTCTGCAACGATTGTATGAGATGGGTATTAAATTCCTGGTATTGCGTTCCGCAGGTTTTAACCATGTAAATCTCAAAACGGCGAAAGAATTGGGCATGAGAGTAGCCCGTGTACCGGAGTATTCTCCGTATGCCGTAGCAGAACATACAGTGGCACTGATGCTGGCATTGAACCGTAAACTTGTCAAAGCACACAACAGGATCAGGGAAGGTAATTTTTCGCTGGATGGGTTGACCGGATTTGATATGCATGGCAAAACGGTAGGAATTATCGGGTTTGGAAAGATTGGTAGAGTAGTGGCCTCTATTGTTCATGGGTTTGGATGTTCTGTCCTTGTGTACGATCCTTTCCAGGACATAGAATTAGAAAAGAAAATGAAAATCAGGTATGCCGATTTTGACACCGTTTGCAAAGAGTCTGATATCATAACACTTCATGCACCATTAACCGGGCAAACAAAACATCTTATTAATAAAGACAGCATAGGGCTAATGAAAAAAGGCGTGATGTTGATCAACACGGGCAGGGGCGGACTAATAGATACAAAGGATGTAATTGCAGGATTGAAATCATGCCAGATTGGATACCTTGGAATGGATGTATATGAAGAGGAGCGGGGTCTATTTTTTGAAGATCATTCATCAGAGATATTGCAGGACGATGCAATTGCAAGGTTGATGACCTTTCAAAATGTGCTGATCACCAGCCACCAGGCTTTTTTAACCGATACCGCTTTACAGAATATTGCAGAAATAACCATCAGCAACCTTGAGGACTTTGAAAATGAACGACCTTGCCCGAACGAAATAAAAGATGTATAAGCTAAAAAAATACGAAAAAAGGCATCGTTCAAGGGATGCAATAACGGTAAAAAATGTGCAAGATGGGAACATGCAACATAAGACAGCATGATAATTGAGGAAGCTTTATAGCGAAAAGAATTGTAGGTACGTTCTATTTCTAAC
>DAINQQ010000272.1:2097-6388 GCA_036742645.1 Flavitalea sp. | reverse complement strand
AGTTCCAAACCATTTTCGAACACTTCCAAACCACACAACCTCACATCTCCTCCCCTGTCAGGTCGGTCCCAAATCACTTCCGATGACTTCCAAACCATTTGCGATCAGTTCCAAATGATTTTCTAAGAAACGTAAATTTCGGATTCTGGTAGCGAACCCATTTGCTAAGACTGAAAGTCGACATAGATATTATTCAATAAACGAAAGTAACGAACATGCGTATTGAGTTGATGGAAAAATAACCATTTGCATGGAATCACCTTAAACGCAAAAAGAAAACGGAGTAATGCTACTCCGTTTCGGTTTCTTACATTTTAGTTTTGCAGTTTACTAAGTTCGTTTATCTCTCCCTCACAAAGGGCCTTCTTATATATTCTAATTTCATCAATGACACCATTGAACCAGTACGGGTATTGCGGATGTTCCGCCTTGCCAATTAGCAGATCAAAAGTGTTCGGAGTGAATGGAACAACGCCGTTAACGGTTTGTTTCAATTTGCCATCAACATACAGTTTCGCCTGTGCTCCATCGTATGTAAACACTACCATCATCCAGGTGTTTGGCTTGATATAATTGTTCGTATCAACAGCCCCTATAGAGGATAATTGTGTATTGCCGTAGTATCCGTAAATCAGCTCTTTGGTAGTATCTACTACCGCATCACAAGGAATATTGAACACTCCACCGCGAAGCCCATATATGCCATCGTTCTGATCCTGGAATCCCTTTTTTAGTATTTGGTTTCCATGACAGAGGCCATGATAAAATCCATTAAATTTCACCATTACGACCAAAGAAATTTTCTTTGGATTAAGAGAGAGACTATTTAATACCCTCATGTAGGTCGAAGCACCGTCAAACTTATAAGCATTGTTGGCCCTGCCAAACCTGTCCACAGTCTTTGACGCATTATTAAAAATAATATGGTTGTTACTACCACTGGAGTCGTTAAGGTTTCCGCCATTAAAATTATAATAGGCCACCAGGCTATCGGTAAGGCTATAACAACTCATAGTATCTGTAATCCTTACCGTGTCCTTAATGATTAATGTGTCTTTCTTAATAATAGTATCCCTGACAATTTCTGTTTCCTTTTGGCAGGAACTGAAGTTAGTTTGTGCGAACAATAAAAAAACAGCAATGGGCAGCAGGGCGAGTACAGATTTTGAGAGCTTCATGCAGGGTTTTTGGTTGTTATGGGGTCTATAGACAAAGTTGATAACGGGCGAACTTATAATATCACCGTGACGGCCACACTATATGTTTTACAAGAATACGTAATGAACACGAGATGGCGAAGGAATGATGAATTGTAAGAAGGATATTATTTTAGAACCTCGGACAGGGAACAGCCCTATAGCCAACGGGGCGCTTGATATAGATCAAGGAAACCTCCAATCCACCACGGCTCTGAGATGCGGTTTTCAAGGCTGATATATTTACGTCGTACGACGCCCCAAGTCGAAAACCACCAAATTCCAAACCCAGGTAGGGGATCAGCGCATCATTGACGTTGTTAAATCTTGTCCAGGCGCCAGCGTAGAAACTCGTTGGATTTTCTTCGTCTTCGTTCAACAGAAAGCCAACGGCGCCACCAGCAACAATATTTGTTGCTCCTGCCTGTGAACTATATAATGTGCTTAGATAAACTGTCTTCGTCTTATCCGCTAATGGAATAGCTCCACCGGCATGTACGGTAAGTCGTGGATTGAGCTGGTAAAATCCATCTCCAATGAAAGACTCTTTCGGTTTATTTAAATGATATGCCGAGACGCCGAGATAAAAATTATTGTAGCCATCAGTTGAACCGTTGTACAAAGCTCCCACTGAAAAATCAAAGTGTGATACATTCACCATCTGACCATCAATCGGCTCTTCACTGGGAAGCGTCCATGATCCATTGGCGTCGAGTTCCTTTTCGAAATTGAGCTTGGTTCCATCAAGGCTTTTCGAAGAATAGGTTCCCTGGAAACCGATGCCGATCTGATGCAATCCATCTTCATCAATTCCCTTATGATAAGCTGTAGAGATAGAAATAAAATTGCTGGAAAGAATTCCGTTAGCCGTTTTATCAGTCATCGCCATCAATCCAACTCCCCAGGTATCCAACTCGGAAATCCGGTTTCTCAAAATGCCCATGTCGAATGAAGCGGTTGAGGTAATAAAGGCTTTTGTGATTGCCGGCCATTGATCCCTATAGTTACCGGCAAGCCTGAAATCACCATTGAACTTGCCTGTCATTGCCGGATTCAGCGTCAGAGGTGAAACGAAAAATTGTGAGAAATTAGGGTCCTGAGCACTGCTGGTTTTTAGCAGAACCGTGAATCCAATAATTAGTAAAAACTTCCTCATCGGCGAGTGGTTAAAGAACAGACATCCAAAGTACAAAAAATGCCGGTAGGAATGATAAATTATTAAGCCAATTTTTATAAGATGAGACAACTACTACATCTGCACCTTATATCCATAGGCAAGATCCCCCGCGTCGCCTAGGCCCGGCACAATATATCCCTTGGCGGTAAGCTCTTCATCGATCGCGCCGCACCATATTTTGACATGGGGCTCGCTTCGCTGCACGTATTCTATACCCACGGTACAAGCAATAGCCACCACCACGTGAATTTGCTTGGGATGACCTTCCTCTCTTAGATATTGAATGGTTTTAACCAGGGAAGATCCTGTTGCCAGCATTGGGTCTGAAATGACGACAACACGGTTTTCGATCTCGGGACAAGAAATATAATCGAGACTGATCTCAAAAGAGCCATCCCGATTGTGCTTACGAAAAGCACTTATAAAGGCATTGTCAGCCCTGTCGAAAAAATTTAAAAGTCCCTGGTGCAATGGCAACCCTGCCCGCAAGATCGTTGCTAACACAGGCTGATCTTTTAGTATGGGACATATAGAAGTTCCTAATGGAGTTTGAACTTCTTTGTCGTAGTAATCTAAATGTTTGCTGATTTCATAGGCAGCAATCTCCCCGATGCGTTCAAGATTTCTCCGAAATCGTAAGCGGTCGGTTTGTATTTGAACGTCCCTGATTTCACTGATCCATGTCGCGAGCAGAGAATTTGTTTCACTCAAATTAATAACCATAAAAAAAATTTAAATACGAAATTCGAAGCCCGAATCAGGAAATATGATCGGAACAAAACTAAAATCTAAAATCAACAATCTAAAATTTGTTTAATGGTGTACCGCGCTATTGGCCTTATGAGTGGCAGTTCGATGGATGGTTTGGATATTGCTTTTGCAGAATTTCAGGAAACTTCGGGCAAATGGAATTTCGAGATAAAGGCCGTCGCCTGTTATCCCTACGATGAAAAATGGATTGCGCGTTTGAAAAATGCCACAGAATTGAAAGCGTTGGACTATCAATTGCTGCATACCGCTTATGGGCACTATACAGGCAAGATAGTCAACCGATTTATTGAAGAAAATAATTTACATCACCAGGTGCAATTAATCGCTTCACACGGTCACACCACCTTTCATGTGCCATCCGAAAGGATGACTGCGCAATTGGGAGATGGCGCTGCTATTGCCGCGGAAACAGGAATCAATACTGTCAGTGATCTGAGGGCGATGGATCTTGCACGAGGAGGGCATGGCGCACCGATCGTTCCAATCGGAGAAAAGCTATTGCTTGGTGAATATCCTATCTTTCTGAACCTTGGTGGCATCGCGAATATTTCATTCAACGATCCGAAACAATATATTGCCTTTGACGTGTGTCCGGCAAACCGCGTACTAAATCTGTTATCAGCCTCTCTAAACAAGCATTTTGATGAAGGTGGACAAATCGCATCTTCTGGCCGCATTAATGAAAAATTGTTGTCATTATTAAACGATCTCGAATATTACGGCCTACCGTATCCTAAATCATTGTCAAATGACTTTGGTACCGATGTAGTGTACACGCTTATCCGAAATAAAAAGATTTCTGCTGAAGACGGCCTTAGAACCTATGTTGAACATGTTGCAATACAAATTAAAAACGCGATCCGATTTGCTCCTGGTCCCACTTCCGGATCTAAGATATTGTTGACAGGTGGTGGTGCTCATAACCATTTCCTCGTTGGGCAGATTAGCGCCACGTTACGGGAATTTAACATCGAAGTTGTGGTGCCGGATAAGAATATTGTCGATTACAAGGAAGCAATTATTATGGCGTTGATCGGGGTCCTGCGCTGGCGTGAGGAAACGACTACACTTGCCTCGGTCACTGGTGCCTCTGCTAATAGCATTGGAGGAGCAGTATGGATTGGGCAGGAGGCGTGAGTCTTGAGTC
>DAINQQ010000272.1:0-1997 GCA_036742645.1 Flavitalea sp. | reverse complement strand
ACTCACGACTCACGACTCCACTACAGTCCTAATATTCCTTTCAACTTACTATATCCCGTCTTGCTTACCGGAATTTTAGCGCCTGACTGCAAGATCGCAATATGATTATCCTTTTCGTATGGGTCGATGCGGTTGATCATTGAAACATTGATGATGAATGACCGGTGAGTGCGAACAAACTGCTGTGCATTAAGCACCTGTTCGAAATGATTCATCGTTTTATTTTTTAGAAACACGCCCTTCCTGGTGTTTATCTTTACATAATCATCCGCTGCCTCGAGGTAGTCAATGTCCTGAACCGGTATGATCTGAATTTTACCTCCTGTTTTCACAACAATGCGTTGGCTTTGCTGCGGCGATTCAGCGGCCGTAGACAACAAAGATGATTGAATGTTTGTGACGGCGCTCTTCTGGTCCATCCATTTTTGAATTGCTTTCTCGAAGCGTTCCTTACTGAAAGGTTTTAGCAAATAGTCGACCGCATGTGTCTCAAAGGCTTTGATAGCATATTCATCGAATGCAGTCGTAAAAATCACAGACGGCGGCTGTTCTACTAATTCGAGCATCTCAAACCCGTTGATCTTTGGCATTTGAACGTCGAGAAAAATCAGGTCGGGTTGGTGCTGTATAATGGCTTTTATACCTTCGAACCCGTCGTTGCATTCCTCAACAATTTCTATCTGCGGATAACTGTGCAGGTATTCGCGGATAATAGAACGCGCCAGTGGTTCATCATCTATAATAACTGTTCTCATATTGCCTGCGGCAGTTTGATTGTGGTAATAAATAAATTGGCTGTTGACCTTGTTTCCAGTAAATCACTTCTTCCAAATAACAGGTACAGGCGCCTTTGGACAGAGCTAAGTCCAAACCCGGTTCCCGCCTGGGATGAGGTCTCCGGATCGAAAGGATTTTCGACCGTGATGACCAGATAATGATCCGTAGACATTGCCCGAATACGAATAGTGATTATTTCTGTGGTATCGTAAAGTCCGAATTTAATCGCGTTCTCTACGATGGGCTGAAGCAGCATTGCGGGCAGTTTGGATTGAAGACTATTATTATCCGTTGAGATTTCAGTAAGAAGTCTGTGACTGAACCGTACCTTTTCGATGTCAAGATATAATTCCAAATGCAGCAGCTCCTCCTGTAATGTGACCCATTGGTGATCGTCTTTTCTGAGTGTGCCGCGTAAAAAATCTGAAAGCTGATGAATCATTTTTCGGGCAAGCTGTGGTTGTGTGCCAGCTAACGCACTTATGGAATTCAAACTATTAAATAAGAAATGGGGTTGGAGCTGTTGCTGAAGCCTGTATAATTCAGCATCTTTCGATAATTTTTCAGCATCCGTTTTTCTTTTGTCATTTTCCTTCTGTTCCTGGAGGTTATACCAAAGCATACTCATCACTGCAGCACAACCTGCGACTAAAAATGCAATATCCGTCCTGATGGGCATCGACCTGTCTATAAAGGCAACGTAATCGGGATGTTGATAAAACAATACACCCAACCCATATCTTATGATTGCTGTCCACAAACCTGTAATTACTCCGCATATCACAAGCAGATAGAAGTAGAGATTCTTTTGCGGACGGTAAAATCGTAAAACGTTATTGATTACAACGCATACTCCTGCCAGGAACCCGTTGCTGACAAATGCATCTTGCAAAGTAATCTTCCAATCCGTGCTCCAGTCCTGGAGCATAAAGAAATGCACAGCAGTCCATTGAAGCCAGCACGCAGCGAATATCCAGCGATTTTTTTTGGTTGAAAAAGGGGATGAGGCCACGCTTGGGTATTAAAATAATTGTAATAATTGATGAGTGACCTTCTCCTTAATATGGGCCGCTTTTTTATTCACTACGCCAATATAATGATCAGCATCATCAACTTCCTGAACACGTGAATAGAGTTCAGCGCCGTCTATCAGGGCAGATAATTTGTAAAGCTCGCTCACATTGATAAACTTCCATTGTACCAATTGTTCGTGATGATTG
>DAINQQ010000271.1:0-6415 GCA_036742645.1 Flavitalea sp. | reverse complement strand
TTCGTGTAATTCGTGGCGAAGGAAAACAAAGGCATGTTCTTGTTGTACAGAATTACACGGATTGCCACGGATTAAATCGTGTGAAATCGTGCACTTTCTGTCCAACTGGAAGTGTTTGTCCCACTTCCGCGGCCACTAAGGCTGGGGTTATGTGTATCTTCAAATGATCTCCTCTGAGACGCTGGAATCCGTGGCAACTTTATTTCTTAATTAATTCAAGCTTTTTCTTCAATGCAAACATTTCATCACGCAGCCGGGCGGCTTCCATGAAATCGAGATCTCTTGCAGCTTTCTCCATATCCTTTTTCACACGGTTCACTGCTTTCTCTAATTGAGGAATGGTTTGATAGCTTTCTTGTTCTTCTGCGGCCACAGTAAGCAGTTCACCATCCACGGCCACTGCATATGGATTTTTTGGATCATATCCTTTAATATCCAGAACAGACGTTTGTGCAAAAACCTGCTCCTTGCTTTTCGTGATCGTCCTGGGCGTGATATTGTGGTTGATGTTATAGGAAACCTGCTTCTCGCGTCTCCGGTTTGTTTCATCAAGTGTTCGCTGCATACTCTCCGTCATTATATCCGCATAAAAGATAACGAGTCCGTCTACATTCCTTGCTGCTCGGCCAGCCGTCTGCGTAAGCGACCTCTCGTTCCGCAAAAATCCCTCTTTATCGGCATCGAGTATTGCTACGAGCGAAACTTCAGGAAGGTCTAAGCCTTCACGAAGCAAGTTCACACCTACAAGAACATCTATCTCGCCCAACCGGAGCTGGCGCAGAATTTCGACTCGTTCCAATGTATCCACCTCGCTGTGGATATATTTCGATTTGATATTGATTCGGTGCAGGTATCTGTCCATTTCTTCAGCCATCCGCTTGGTAAGAGTGGTAACCAATACGCGGTCTCCCTTTTTAATCCTTTTATCGATCTCGTCAAGAAGATCATCGATCTGGTTAACACTTGGCCTGATTTCAATCGGAGGATCAAGCAATCCGGTTGGTCGGACTACCTGTTCGATGACAACGCCGCCTGTTTTTTCCAATTCATAGTCACCAGGCGTAGCCGACACAAACACCGTTTGGTCCAGCATCGATTCAAATTCATGAAAGTTTAGCGGACGGTTATCGAGTGCGGAAGGAAGTCGGAATCCGTAATCAACTAATACCAATTTGCGGCTTCTGTCACCTCCGTACATACCGCTCACCTGGGGAATGGTTTGATGGCTTTCGTCAATCACACACAAAAAATCTTTTGGAAAATAATCAAGCAGGCAGAAAGGTCTTGATCCCGGTGTACGACGATCGAAAAACCGCGAATAGTTTTCTACCCCATTGCAGTAACCGAGCTCACGGATCATCTCAACATCGTAGTTGACCCTCTCGCTCAATCTCTGCGCCTCAATAAATTTACCCACGCTCTTAAAGTATTCCACTTGCGCGGCCATCTCGTCCTGGATTTCATACAACACTTGCTGCAGCATATCCTTCGGCGCTAAATATAGATTGGCTGGAAAAATCGCGGCATTATCCATTTTGGTAATGCGCTTGCCCGACTGAACATCGATGCTCTCGACTTCTTCTATTTCGTCGCCAAAGAAACTAACCCGGTAACCATAATCCAGGTAAGGAAGATTGATATCCACAGTATCCCCCTGGACCCGGAAAGTACCTCGGCCAAATTCGCCCTGGCTTCGGGTGTATAATGAATTCACGAGAGAATGCAGAAAGCCTTGTCTGGATATTACTTGCTTTGGCTGGATGCGAATGATACCGTTTTCATATTCCGTTGGATTACCGATTCCATAAATACAACTGACCGAGGCCACAACAATAATGTCCCGCCGGCCGCTTAACAGTTGGGTAGTAGCCTGCAGGCGGAGTTTGTCCAGTTCCTCATTGATCGACTGATCTTTTTCGATATACGTGTCGCTGACCGGCATGTATGCTTCGGGCTGGTAGTAATCATAATAACTCACAAAATATCCAACGGCATTCTCCGGGAAGAACTGTTTGAACTCACCATACAACTGTGCTACCAGCGTTTTGTTGTGAGTCAATACAAGCGTTGGCTTCTGAACGTTCTGGATAACATTGGCCATGGTAAATGTTTTTCCCGAGCCGGTTACCCCTAACAAGGTCAGGTACTTCTCTCCCTGCAGGATTCCCTCCGTGAGGTGTTGAATTGCTTCCGGCTGATCGCCGGCAGGCTGATAAGGCGTATGTAATTTGAACGGCATATATCTTTTAATAGAGCGTGCAAATTTACCAAATATCGTGGCCAGTAATTGTGCTAATTGGCCTCAGTTTCTTTTTTATTTCTAAGGGCTCGTCTCAACGGATCCCAGGTAATTTTAAGTTTTCCATCATTCCCGGTTTTTGCCCTGGCGCGGATACTGGGGCCGGTCCGGATATCGGAGCTGATCAGATCAATGCTATCGTTCTTCTTGATGATGTTTCGTATGGGGAACTTAATGCTCATGTCGGTTCCCTTTTTTACATCATATACGCCTTCGGCAAAGAGTATAAGGGCAGTGGAGCGTATTTCCATCTTGTCGATGATAATGGCCGTGCCCTTTACCTGTAGTCTGTTCTTTAAGTCAGCAAAGCGGATGGTTGAAAAATCCTGTTTTTTGAAGATGGAAATAGAAATCTTCTTCAGGGGTTCAAAATCATTTAGCTCTCCGTTTTCCACCAGAAAATCAACTGTGCCCAACATACTGCCCGGTATAACCTCAGCCTGATCGGTGATTGCTGTATTGAGATCTACGGTCGCTGATACAATCCCGCTCAAGTTCTTGTTTGTGATGGCATCCTGGCCAAAATTATTAAAGGCATAAAACAGGGTTGGAATGTCCATTTTGTTCATCGTAGAAGTCAAAAATATCGCGTTGCTATTAACTCCTTCAGTAACTGTTCCTACCATCTTCATTGAACCGTTAGCATGACCGAATGATACATTTTTGAGGTCGATTCTGTTACTGGTCAGCAGTAGCTCAGCGTCGACTTTTTTTGCATCAAACCGTTTATAATCCATCATTGGTGTGGTCAGTGTAATCAATACATCGCCTTCAGTGAACATCCGGTCTATCTTGCCTGCTGTGCGTCTGAAATTATTATTTGCAGCCTTTTGCGACGTTTGGATATTTCTCCTCGCTAAAAAACTAGTAAAGTCTTTTAGGTGCACATGCGGCGAGTAAACATTCCAGTGCAGGGTCAACTTCTCCGGGCTTATATCAAGTAATGAAAGAAAGTTTTTCGCGTAGCCGTTCATTAACAATTCGGTACTACCTGTATGGGCTGAAAACTTTTGTACACGCAAATCCTTTTCTTCAAACAAGAAATTGCCCGTGCATTGTGATAGAGTAACGTTTCTTGGTAAATATTTCACGGTTGCGTTGTTTATAGAAACGATCCCATTGATTCCGGACTTTATGCTGTCTCGTCCAGAGATAGGTCCTTTGAACGAAATATCAATTTTCCCAGTTCCTTTCTCGAACTGAAGAGTGCTGCTTTCTGTTAACTCATTTAGGGAGCTTAACGCAAATGAAGACTTGATATCACATTCGAGGTACGGATTTCTAAGATTACTCACCTTTATATTTTTCGAGGTGATAGGAATTTTTTCAAACTGTCCTTTAAAATTGATGAGCTGAAGCACGGAGTTCGCATCTAACCTGGGATAGCCGACCTTAAGTTCATTATTAAATTTTCCCGTAAACGAGCAATTCCTGAAAGTTCCTCCTGGTGTGTTTATCGTGTTATTCGTGACGTTCATCTCAATATTTACCAGCGGCAGAAACTTATATCTGGTCTCACCTGATATATCGATTCGTGTTTTGACAGGATCCTTCATCATAAATTTTTTCATTTTCAGCCTCAGGCTGTCGGGCAAAAGCTCAACTGTTTTATTAAAATTTAGCCTGTTAGATGAGATTATAAGGTTGAAGTGGCGATCACTCGTGTCTACTGAAAAGTTTCCTGTAAACTTGAACTTTTCATTTTCGATCAGCAGGGCGACTTCCGAGAAGGATAATTCTTTTTTTTCCCGGTCAAGTTTGATCTCAAATTCTCCGCGAACATTTTTGTTTTTCAGGTAACTTCCTTTTGTTGTATTAAAGGCAAGGGAAGTCACGAGCATATCTGCATCGATGTCGAATACTTGCAGGTTGCCCTCTTCAGTCGTGCCGGCTGTAAATTCACGCAGGTTAAAATGATGGTATTTATCGCGCGACGGATTTTCCATGATGAACTCTGATTCGATCAGTTGTATATCAGGAAGGGGCGAAATTTCCTTTTTCGCGGCCTTGTTAGACCTTAAGATATACTGATTGTTAAAGTTTGTGCTATCTGCAAAAAGATTCAATCGTCCTTTTGTTATAATAACTTTCCCTATTCCCCGGTTTTTATTAAACAAACCGAATGGACTTAATCGCAGGTAAACACGTTTTGCAGTAAAGAAGGTTTTGTTATGAACGTTCCAAAGACTGTCTTTAACTACTACATCAGAAAGCTCGATGGATATAAACGGAAAGGTCTGCAACAGGTTGGCTGATAAATCGCCAATGGTTGATTCACCATTTGTTTTTTCAGTTATCCGCTGGGATATTTGTCGAATCAGAGCCGGCTTATTAAAACGGACATATGCCCAAATGCCAATCCATATTATTAAAATAAGAAGTATTGCAGAAACCAATACACGAAGTCCGTATTTAACCAGTTTTTTCACGATATCCGTTGATTTAAAAGAATGCTTCCGGGAGCAACGGATACTATAAAAAAATTGCGCCGTAACTAGTCTATCTTTCGTTTGAGATACGTGTTATAGTCGGGAATATGAACATGATAATCATCCGACATTAAAGGTGAGGTCAAAATAAAATCGGCAGTCGCCCGATCGCATGCCACGATACAGTTCCAGGCAATTGCAACTCTCAGCAGCGCTTTCACATCGCTATCATGAGGCTGTGCTTCCATGGGGTCCCAGAAAAATATCAATATATCAATGTCTCCCGTCGCAATCATAGATCCTATTTGCTGGTCACCACCGATCGGGCCACTCAGTAATTTCCTAACGGTTCTATCCAATGTCTCTTCGAGTAACTTCCCCGTTGTACCGGTTGCAAATAGTTCATGCCTGGCCAAAACGGTTTTATTAAATTCTGCCCAGTCGATCAGATCTTTCTTTTTATTATCATGAGCCACCAGGGCTATGCGCTTACGCGGTTGAAGCTTGCGGGTTTTATGCATGTTATATATTAATACCTGGGAAGCGCAAAGGTAATTAGTCGTCATTCAAAACATGTGATTGTTAAGTTGTCCACATGTAGGCATGAATTTTGTGGATAACGTTCAGATTTTCTACCCATTAGATTTTTATGAAGAGACTCGTACTGCTTTGCTGTGTAAGCATGCTTACATCTATATGCTATGCTCAATACTCCGGATTACTTCATCCCATCATCTCGAATTTACAGATCGATCCAAAAAACATAGTGACTGATTTTACTTATGTCTTGAAGGGAGATGAGAGAGTGCACCTGGCGTGGAAGGTGAATAATAATAAAGAGCTTGTTGATTTTTTTGCAGTTGAGCGTAGTGCGAACGGAAAGGATTTCGAGATGATTGAAGTTTTGAAATCATTGCCAGAGAATCAACTCGAGTTAGTGGATGAATCCCCTTTTCCCGGACGAAATTATTACCGTATCAGGACCTCAGTAAAGGGCAAGCCGGTTTATTCAATAACCCTTATTGTTCACATCGGAGGGGAGCTGCCTTATAAGTTCTATCCCAATCCAACAGATAATATTTTAATTATCAGATCAGATATTTCGTTAGATGTTCAGATCGCCGATGCTTCAGGAGCGGTTCGGATTAGCCAGGCAAAGGTGCAGGGACTTCAAACCATGAATGTTTCCTCATTGGAGAAGGGCGTTTACATGATTCGCTTTACCAATAAGGCTTCAAATACGGTAAGCATAGAGAAATTATTTAAAAATTAACCCTTTCGGTAACGTATATATACGCAATTGTAAAATACTGTTGCATATATCGGAACAGCCCCTTATTTTTACAACGGTTTTTCATAGGATATTGGATTTTAAAAACGGGGTTGAATTTCTATTCAGACCCCTTTTTATTTTTAGCCACAAATAAAAAAGGCTTCCTTACAGAAGCCTTCGTATTGTTTGCTATCCCATACTTTTAAACTGCCTGCATTTCTTTTAGCTTTTCGCGAATCTTCGTTTCGATCTCATTAGCAAGCTCTGGATTATCCTGTAGTAATTGCTTCACCGTATCACGGCCCTGCCCGAGCTTATCAGTGTTATAGCTAAACCAGCTTCCACTTTTCTGAACGATTCCTAATTCAACTCACCTATCAAATATTTCCCCGTTTTTTGAGATTCCCTCTCCGA
>DAINQQ010000270.1:498-6426 GCA_036742645.1 Flavitalea sp. | reverse complement strand
TGAAAACATCACGAATGATATTAAAACAGGTCTCGGTGTATTAAAAACCCAGGCCGAGCAAATGAAGGTGCAGTTTGGTTCTGCCTTGTCGAATGAAGCGAAAGCAAATGCGTTCATAACTATCCCAGGTTTGCGTGGGATGCAGCCAAAAGAAATCAGTGTTAAAAATCTCGCCAATATCATACAGGCTCGCATGAGCGAAATCATGGATTTCGTAAGCTATCACCTGAAACAGGTAGGATTGGATAATAGGATGCTGAATGGAGGTATTGTATTAACCGGCGGTGGATCACAATTGAAACATCTGATTCAACTTACAGAATATGTTACCGGGCTCAATGCGAGGATTGGTTTTCCCAACGAGCACCTTGCTTCCGGTCATATTGAAGAGCTTGCCAGGCCAACCTATTCAACATGTATTGGATTAATCTTGAAAGGATATAGTGATTACGAGCACAATCGCAAGCAATTCGAAACCGAATACAAAAAGATCGAAATACCGGACGCACTGAAAAAATCTGAGGTTGTTGAAGAGACGATTTCAGCGGAGATGCTCCAGGCAGAAAAGGTTAAAAATAGAAAGGGTCTGAAAGATTTCTGGAGCAAATTCAAGGATGGCATAATCGATCTGTTTAAAGAAGAAGAGGATAAGGTGTTATAAACATTATTCTAAGATTACCCATTATGGTGCACGGTTTGTTGTTTGTTGTTTGCGGTTTGCTGTTACTACATGTTAGTGACAGTCTTATAGGGGCGCCAACCACAAGCCACCAACCACAAATCTCAAACTCAAAAGTACTAACCCATTCAATTTAAAGTATGATCCATTTTGATCTACCAAAGGAAAAATCATCCATCATCAAAGTGATTGGTGTGGGTGGCGGAGGCAGCAATGCAGTAAACCACATGTTCAGTCAGAACATAGAGGGCGTGAATTTTATCATTTGTAACACCGATGCACAGGCGATCTCCCAAAGTCGGGTTCCTAACCGGATCCAGTTGGGTCCGCATCTTACCCAGGGCCTTGGAGCAGGAGCAAATCCAGATATCGGTCGGCAGGCTACCGAAGAAAGCCTGGAAGAGATTAAGCGAATACTTGAGGTAAATACGAAGATGGCATTTATTACAGCAGGTATGGGAGGTGGAACAGGAACGGGTGGAGCTCCGATCATCTCTAAAATATGCAGGGACCTTGGTATTCTCACAGTGGGGATTGTAACCACTCCTTTTTCGTATGAGGGAAGGAAACGTCAAATGCAGGCAGAAGAGGGAATTCAGATCATGAAACAGTATGTAGATACACTGCTCGTGATCAGTAATGACAAGTTGCGTCACCAGTTTGGTAACCTGAAAATGAAAGAGGCATTCAGTAAGGCGGACAATGTACTCGCAACTGCTGCCAAATGTATCACGGATGTGATCAACAGTACCGGTCAGATCAATGTGGACTTTGCCGACGTATGCACGGTAATGCGCAACGGTGGTGTTGCTATCCTGGGAAGTGGCGCGTGTGGCGGTGAAGATCGGGCACAGAAAACGATTGAAGAAGCATTAACATCGCCGTTGCTAAATGATAATGAAATCCGTGGTGCAAAATGGATACTAATCAATATTAATTCAGCGGAAGGCGAACATGAGTTCACGATGGATGAAGTAGAAATCATCCAAAATTATTTGTTGACGCAGGCAGGAGAGGGAACAGACGTGATATTAGGTATGGGATATGACAACTCTTTGGGCGATAAGATCGGCATCACACTTATTGCAACAGGATTTGAACACAAGGATCCGTTCATGAAAACACAGCCAAAGAAATTGGAGCCGAAAAAAGACGAGAAGATTATTCTTACACTTGGAACCACTACACAAAATCAGCCGGCCACTCAAAAGCCTGCGGTCGAAAAAACAAGCCATACGGAAATTGCCGGTGCAGTTAACGAAGAGCTTGCTCCGAAATTAGTTGAGAGAGCCGCCGATCAATTCGCGTTGAAGGAAGTATCTTTAGATAGTAAAAATACGGTGGACAAACCAGTGGAAAAAATTGATGAAGAGGAAAAGATAGAATGGATACTTTCGCAAGCAACGGTACTTACTGAAAGCGCCGAAGACCTACCTTACCTATCACAACAAAACATTATGGAAAATAGTTCTCCTGCGTCTGCAGCGTCGGGGGGATACTTGGCCAAGCCATCCAATATTTATGCGGAACCAAAAATAGAAAAGTCCGTGTCTGATGAACAGTCAGATAAGAACACAGTTGTAAATCCGATACTGGAAGAAGAACCTTCCCCGGAAATGCAGCTTGTGTTTAAAGATGACATTCCAGCGGCGGAAGAGCCTCGGGCCCACCAAATTCAACAACCTGTTATGGAGATGCCCTCTGTTGAGGAACCTGCTTTGCAGGACGAAGCAGAAATTCAAAGGCAACGTGCAGCTGAACGGATCCAAAAATTGCGCAACCTTTCGTTCAATATAAATGCTGCCGATCCTAACAACGAGTTTGAAACTGTGCCGGCTTACATCCGCCGCAATTTGGAATTATATAACACAATCTCCCATGTGGAAAATTTCTATAGCAATTATGAAGTGAAGACGGACGAGAATAACAATACACAGATAAGTACCATCAATACTTTTCTGGACGGCAAGAAACCCGACTAGCACGACCGACCACGATTATAGTTTTAGTTGTTATCCCCCTGATTATTCGGGGGGATTTTTTTATGAGCCCGGCTGAGGAGTCAGATTGGGCTTTTTGTTGCGGCCTGTCCCAACCATAACTGGGGACGCACGCTTGTACGATGTGTTCGCTACCGGCAATAAATATTTGCGCAAAGACGCGCAGGCGCAAAGATTTTAAAACTTTTGCGGCCTGGCATCTTTGGAGGAAAAATCGATATTATTGCAGTTACACAATTTCAGATGGCAACAATTCTAGTATCCGGAGGTACAGGACTCATCGGAACTTCACTCACCAAACTATTACTGGAAAAAGGGCACAAGGCAATCATCCTCACGCGTAACCTTAAGCGAGCAATTGATAAGCAGGTGGCTGATGAACGCCTTACATATGCACGATGGAATGCAGAGGAACAAAGCATCGACCGGGACGCAGTTGAAAAAGCAGATTATATTGTTCATCTCGCGGGAGAGAATATCGCAGATAAACGTTGGACTGAAAAAAGAAAAAAGCAAATTGTTCAAAGCCGCATTCAAAGCAGCGGATTACTTGTTAAGGCACTGAAGGAAATCCCTAACAATGTAAAAGCCGTGATCAGTGCATCTGCGATTGGCTGGTATGGTCCCGACAAAGAAAAAAAGACACCAACACCATTCGTGGAAACTGATCCGGCAGGCAAATCTTTTTTGGGTGATACATGCACATGGTGGGAGGAAAGCATAAAGCCAGTAAAATTGCTGGGAAAGCGATTGGTAACGTTCCGTTTTGGAATTGTGCTTGCAAATGATGGTGGTGCATTCGCAGAGTTTAAGAAACCTGTTCGGTTCGGCATCGCTTCAATTTTCGGGAGCGGAAAGCAGGTTGTCAGTTGGATACATATCGATGACCTCTGCAGGTTGATAACATTTGCGATTGAAAACCAACAAATAGAGGGAGTTTATAACGCGGTTGCTCCAAAACCAGCTACCAATAAGGAACTCATGTTGCAACTAGCTCAACATATGCGTGGAAAAACATTTCTTCCTGTGCATGTTCCAGCCTGGGTTTTAAAAACCATGCTTGGCGAAATGAGTGTCGAGATTTTGAAAAGCGCTACGGTAAGTTCAGAAAAAGTACAGCAAACCGGTTTTCAATTCCTGTATCCCCAGATTGATGCTGCGTTGAATGAACTAATCGGGAAGTAATTTTTTACGAAGTTGTTGCCGCGAATTACAAGGATTTGCACGAATTAGTTTGAATGATCATAAACGGATCATGATAAAAATCCTTGTCAATCCGTGAAATCCGTGGCTGGAAATTCAAAGATCGTCGGATTTAAATTTCCTTATCGCAAGGAAAGTATATATACCAAGGTAAATAAGTGCAACAAATAAGAACAACGTATAATTCGGTGGCTCGCTTATTTGCCTTTGCATATTTTGAAAAACAGGCAGTGGAATCAGCACATCTGTACTTTCCAAAGGGAAAAATCGTCCTACATTATTAAAATAATGACTGAGCGGTTTAGCAACCAGGTTCTCCAGCACAAGTGAATACAGAAAAAAGACACCGATCGCAAGGGCGCCTCTTTTGAAAAGAATTGAGAACAATAATGCCACCATGCTATAGCTAAGGGTTTGAATAAAAAAATAACCCAGGTAATGGATGTTCTCCAGGTCAAAATCACTTCCTGAAGAAAATCCAAAGCCCAGCGCTGTAAAGAAAACCATCAAGGTCGAAATGAAGGCTACTATCACTGCGAGCATCAATTTGACGGAAATGAAATCCCTTCGGCTCCATCCATCGATGATATTTTGTCTATGCGTTTTGTAACTATATTCGTTTGTAATTGAGATGATCAACAATAATCCCGGAAGGAACAAGAGAAACGTACTCACATAACTCGTCATTTGCCAAACAGTAGGAAATGAATACGGCCGCGATCCTATAACCATTTCTGCCATTCCTTTAGCCTGCTTCGCATTATAAATATTTTCCTGGATACGGTAAACTATATAGTTAATACCGTAAATGCTGATAAGGTACAATGCGGATAAAATCCAAAAAGTTCTGTAGTTCTTTAGTTTCAACCATTCTATTTTCAGCAAATGCAACATGTCAGTTTGATTTTGTTAGTTCGAAGAATTTTGCTTCCAGGCTTTTCCGACGTAAGCGGAGATGATTTAATACAATTCCCTTTCCAAAGCAGTATTGATTGATCCGGTCAAGTTGAGCATCACCAGATGCAAATACTGCTTCAACATAAAGCCCGTTTTTACGAACTGAAGAAGAGCCGGGAAAGTTTTGTAGTAATCGGAGCAACTCATCAGGGCTACCTGCGCCTATTTCAACGATATCTTCATTTACCAAAATTTCATCCACATGTCCATGGGTGATCAATGTGCCTTTCATCAAAACCGCAACATGGCTACAAACTTTTTCTACTTCATCGAGCAAGTGGCTGGCCATTATAATCGTTTTGCCTTCGTGGTTAAGTTTTTTAATCAACTCTCGAGTTTCGGCGATGCCAACAGGATCAAGGCCATTCGTGGGTTCATCAAACATTAGAACTGATGGATCGCCTAAGAGACAGGATGCGACTGCAAGTCTCTGCTTCATGCCTAAAGAGTAAGTGCTGAATTTGGAGTGCTTTCGTTTTGTAAGGTCAACGATATCTAATACCCGGCCGATATCCCTTTCATCCCGGCCCTTTATACGTGCAGCAATTCGCAGGTTCTGAACGGCGCTTAGGTAATGATAAAAATTGGGGGTCTCAAGCAGTGCACCTATCTGTTGCCGATGCTTCTTAGTAGGTCTTTCGTCGAACAGTTGATACGAGCCAGAGGTTGACTTGAGTACGTCGAGTATAATGCCCAGCAATGTTGTTTTGCCACTTCCATTAGGTCCCAATATGCCGAAGACCGCTCGTTCAGGTACTTTGAACGAAACTCCTTTCAGGGCCTCGATTGAACCATAATTTTTATGGATGTTGTCAACAGTAAGAATGGACATGAGTTTTTTTTGGCTCATAAAGATGCTGATTTCTTTTTAAGATTTCACATTCTTCAGAAGATAGAAAAAACGTCCTGACGCTTAGCAAGACAGATACCTACAGAGGGGGGATATGTTTTTGATGATAGAGGCTTGAAAAATCTCCTATGATAGCCCGATTTTCTTCATTAAAAAATAATTTGTAAAGCCGCAAATCTTCTATGTCAGGTTGCAGCACTTTACGATAGTGTGGATTCAATGTTCCTCCAGGCTTTAGC
>DAINQQ010000270.1:0-488 GCA_036742645.1 Flavitalea sp. | reverse complement strand
GTACTGAAATTGCGGATCCGTGATTGTTCCTCTCGGGTACATAATTCCCGGAGCTCCTTTACCGCGTATATCGATATCTTTTGGATGTACAAGCCCGATTGTATGACCATATTCGTGCGCCGCTGTGGTAGAGGTCTGGATTAAATTATCCAGTTTGAAATAGCCGGTATTCGACCCAATGCCGTCAACGAAGGAAATATTATCTATCGCAAATTCTTCAATCCTGAAAAAATTTAATTGCGGATTATCGTTGTACCAAACTGTTTCGGGTCTGAGATCCGGAACAAATTTCCCTTCAATATGGAACAACACTTTGTACGATTCATGTTTTATGATCACCTCTGCTCTTGGTTTATTCCAATGTTTGTCGATATCGTTTGCAATCTGTGCAGCAATAGCCTCAGATGCAGCTTCGCCGTAAAAATAAAATACGGAGTGAATGATAAGTTGGTGTGTGCGTTTATTAAGTTCTACTTCGCCCATGGTAA
>DAINQQ010000269.1:0-6495 GCA_036742645.1 Flavitalea sp. | reverse complement strand
TGGCACGAAATAATGAAGAGTTCGCGGAAGCAGACACCCGTACATCGGAACCTTCGAAAGCAATCGCCGCTTCCCCGGCTTCGAGTTTCAAACTAGTCTCTCCATCGGCAATCGTAATTGCCCCATTCTGTAAGAACAAAATATCGGCGGTTGACGTGACAAAGGAGGTACTCTTACCCTTTTCCAATTCAAACCGGCTCAGTTGGAAATCAGGAGCCGGCGTTTCATAGACTTCCTCTACCCCGTTTCGTTTCCTCCCACGCAGTACGTTTGGATGTATCCCTTCGAATTTTATAAACTTCATCAATTCATCCACATCAATGTGCTTGGGCGTTAATCCGCCTCTCAGTACGTTGTCCGAGTTGGCCATGATTTCAACATTCTGTCCTTCAAGATATGCATGCGGAATACCTGCATCCTGAAATACTGCCTCGCCGGGTTTACAATGGACCAGATTAAAAAAATAAATTGAAAAAATTCCACGATCTATATTGTCGGCTGTGTTATATGTTAAAGCTGCCCTGGCGGCCCAGAAATTTTCCTGGTCTTTTGACAATTTGTTTTGTTTATACAGAGGCACGATGCGATCCAGCAATGATTGGAGAGAATTGTTTACTTCGGCCTGTGGCATTTCCATTACCGTTTTATATAAACTCTTATACCCTTCTGTATAAAAAAGTGTTGCAAGAAAATTTAGTTCAGGTATGTCTTTTAATACCTGTACTAACTTCTCCTTCCGTTTGAATCCATGAAGTAGCCAGAAATCGCTCAATGCAAGCATAAGCTCCGGTTTATGATTCGTATCCTTATAATTTCGGCTGGATGCATTTAAAGGAATGCCCTTCTTGTTTTCGTCTTCGAAAGCCTGTTCTGCAGATTTCTTATCAGGATGCACCTGGATCGATAACATATCTTTTACATCGAGGATCTTCAAGAGATAAGGCAACCGTCCAAACTTACCGTAAACACTTTTACCGAGAATATTTCCTGGTTCACTGACAATAAGATTATTCAGCTTTTCTTTTCTGGCATTCATTACTATTTCGGCCGGTGCGTTATCATGTGCGCCCATCCAATATTCCGCGAATGGCTTGCCTTCCACATTTGACCGATGCAACAATGCTGGAATAAATTCATATCCACCCCAGGAATAGTGTTGAACCACACCTTCAAGCCTGAATAATTTATTGCTATTTTGCATATAACGCAATAATACAAAAAGTACAGATGGCCAGGCATAACGAAACCGGCAAAAAGGGCGAGCTACTAGCCGCAACCTGGTTAAAAGAACAGTACTATGATGTTCTTTATGTAAACTGGCGCCATTCCCGTTATGAAATTGACATCATCGCTTCGCGAAACAATGTGCTGCACTTTATTGAGGTGAAGACAAGAAGCAGCACTGCATTCGGACATCCTGAGGAAAGTGTTTCAAAAAAGAAATTTAGCAGTATGATGAATGCTGCAGAGGAATTTCTGATACAACATTCTGACTGGAAAAGAATTCAATATGACGTTTTGTCGATTACAAAATTGAAAGATAAGCCAGTCGAGTACTTTTTTATTGAGGACGTTTACGATTGGAATCTATGAATTCTCCAAAAGACGCGAAAGCGCAAAGAAAACAGGCACGTCTGTGCGCCACGGCGTCTTTGCGAGTAACTTTATTTAACAAGCGATGAAAGCCGATCCTGCATTTTTTCCACCATTCTGTAAGTGGCCGGGCAGTACTCAATATTCTGTTTGAATACATGCATATAATCGATCATTCTTTTTTTTGTGTGGTGGGGGAATCCCGCACAATCCTTTGGACGCACTTCGTAGATGGAACATTTGTTATCCTCAAGATTCAAAAACTGGCAAGGCTGTTTTTTATTGATCCAATCGCCATTACGGTCTTTATAAAGCCATTTTTTTTTGAACTCTTCAGTAGTCATTCCAAGATGTGCCGAGATTCTAATGAGATCGGATTTCGTATAGGTAGGCGACATGGTTTTACAACAATTCGCACAGGAGAGACAATCTGTTTCCTTCCATATCGCCAAATCCATTTCCGCGGCTATTTTGTCAAGGCCGCGAGGAGGCTGCTTTTCGATCCTGGTAAGAAATTTCTTAAACCCGGATTTATTTTTCTTCACATTTTTGCGGAACAAACGTAAATTGATTTTCTCCATAGCATCAGGTGTTGCATGCAAGCTAATTAAAAACAATACTCGAAAACCTTATCAAGACAGGGATTTGAACAATGTGGGAAAATTATAAAAAGGGATTTAAGGCTTACCTCCAACTGGAAAAATCATTATCGGACAATTCGGTGGAAGCCTATTTGCGCGACATTGAGAAACTGACACAATTTTTGCAACTTTCAGGAAATCTGAAAACGCCTGCTGATCTTGAGCTGAAAGACCTACAGCAGTTTATAAAATATATTCATGAGCTGGGAATAAGCGCCACATCACAATCCAGAATTGTTTCGGGGATCCGGTCCTTTTACAAATACTGTTTTATTGAAAACATAGTAAAGAAAGACCCAAGCCTTTTGCTTGAAGCGCCCCGTACGAGACGGGCTTTACCCGATGTATTGAGCTTTGATGAAATTGAGAAGATCTTAAATGCCATCGACCTCAGCACGCCGGAAGGCGGTCGTAATAAAGCTATTCTCGAGGTCTTGTACGGTTGCGGGCTTCGGGTAACGGAGCTGGTCAATCTCCTGATATCGAATCTTTATCTGGACGTTGGATTTATCAAAGTGATTGGAAAAGGCGATAAGGAAAGACTCGTTCCTATCGGGCAATCAGCTATTAAGTACATCAACATTTATAAAAACGAGATTCGTGTGCACATACCTGTGAAGAAAGGGCAGGAAGATTTTTTGTTTTTAAACCGGCGAGGTTCAAAACTCACCAGGGTTATGATCTTCCTGATGTTGAAAGACCTCGTGAAAAAAGCAGGTATCAATAAGAATATTTCTCCCCACACTTTCCGTCACTCATTCGCAACACATCTTGTGGAAGGCGGTGCCGATCTCCGGGCCGTGCAGGAAATGTTAGGGCACGAAAGCATTACGACTACAGAAATATACACGCACATAGACCGTGAATATTTACGAGATACACTACAGAGGTTTCATCCGGCATTTGGATGAGACATCGACGAACGACAGCCGACGGAAAGACAGAAGGATATGATCTCATCAAGTGATGCAATTGGCAGCTGTGTCGGGATGAGAGCTGCGCCCGAGACAGCTGTCATGCCGGGGTACGAGGCATCTGAGAGACTTGCAACTCATGCTTTCTTATGAAGGCTTTTTCAAATCACAGATCATCTGAAATGCATCACCCTGAGATCCGTCCTTCGTCGGAATGACAGCTGTGTCCGGGATCAGAGTTGTCATGCCGGGGTACGAGACATCTTAGACACTTGCAACTCATGCTTTCTTATGAAGGCTTTTTCAAATCACAGATCATCTGAAATGCATCACCCTGAGATTCCACAACCGCATGAATCTGAATATTCCATATCCCCAAAAAGCCCAGTAACCGTTCGCTCTTTGTTAGAAAACATCTACAACGGCGGTACCATTCGAATCCTAACCCATCAAACGACAAGGTCTTATCAAAAACTAAAACTAGTTTGATAAGACCCTGCAATTAATTGTCAAGCGATGCTTGTCCGCTTCTACACCTTCATAAATTTTTACATATAAATCTAATTATTCATCGTTCACTCAACAATTAAATTATCACATCCTTCCTATACCCCAAGATCGTCTCTATAATATTTCCATACCTGACTATATACCTATTCCTGTTTCTTACTTAAGAGTTCAGATTTTAAACTTTGTACTTCGTGCATCCCTCATGGTTCATCCCACATTACCTCATTTCCATCCTCCACCCAACGCCCTGTACAATTCAACCATCGCATTCAACTGCCGGCGACGGATCGTGGCGAGATTGAGTTCGACTTCCAATGAATTTGTCTGCGCAGTGATCACTTCCAAATAATTGGCCATATCGCTTTTAAATAAAAGTTGCGCATTTAATACCGCACGATACAGGGTATCAACCTGTGCTTCTGCAATCTGCCGTTGCCTTTTTAATTTGTCGACCTGAACCAATGCATCTGACACCTCTCCTACCGCTTGTAGAATGGACTGTCTGAATTGAATTACGGACTGTTCTCTTTCAAGTTTCGCCACTTCATACTTTGTTTTCAACTCGCGCCTTCTAAAGATCGGCTGTACAATAGAGCCAGCTGCTAAGCCAAACAGGGAAGAAGGAAGATTGAACCAATTGCTGCTTTTGAATGATTCAAGTCCTCCCCCAGCTGTAATATTCAGTGCCGGATACATGTTGGCCTGCGCAATTCCGACCTGGGCATTTGCAATTTGTAAGGCGATCTCAGTCGCGCGTACATCTGGTCGTCGGCTTACCAGGGCTGCAGGCAAACCAGCTGAAAGGGACGCTGGAATGGTAAAATCCTCCAGTGACGCCATCCGGCGAAATACTCCGGGCAGTTGCCCTGTTAAAACTTGCAAGGCGTTTTCCTGCAATGCGATGCTTTCTTCCAACTGCGGAATAAGGATCTCTGTTGCCAGCTTGCGTGCTTCGGCCTGTTGCACGGCAAGAGCCGTGGTAGCGCCTGCATCCTTCAATAAGCGCGTAGCGATAGAAAAGCTATCGCTGAGAATAAGGTTTCTTTTTGCGATCGCCAATTGCTGATCGAGCATCAACAAGTTGAAATAACCTTGTGCAATGTTGGCAACGATCTGCGTTTGCACCGCTTTCGCTCCTTCATAGGTTGCGAGGTACTGAGCGAGTGCTGCTTCTTTTTGGCGCCTGATCTTGCCCCAGATATCAACTTCCCAGGAAAGAGTTGCTGTGACCAAATAATTCTCCACATAACTCTCACCTAAAAAATTTTTCAGGCTCAATCCATTCAAGCTATTGTTTGAAGGATTGTTCACCATGGCATTTATTTGGAAGTTTGCATCGGGAAGCGATAACAGCTTTGACTGCTTCAGCTGTTGTTGTGAAATATCAATTCTCTTTATCGCTATCAGCAGGTCATGATTATGAGCAATGCCTTTCGATATAAGGCCGCGCAATGTTTTATCTGTAAAAAACGACTCCCATGCTATATCAGCAATACTGCTGGTGTCGGCATAACTGGTACCGTTGAATTGCTTCGGTAAATCAAGCATGGGCTGCTGATATTGTTTGCCGACCCGGCAACCGGACAAGATGATGACAGAGAATGAAATTATAATTAAGCCTTTGGCGAGTTTCTTTTGTAACATGATTCTTTAATTTTAAATAGTGCTCACGTTATTACTTTCGTTAGTAACAGGCTGAGAGACCAATCTTCGTTTTGGATTTATTTTTTCCTGTAATGCCTGGAAAATCACAAAGAGGACAGGAATAATGAAAACTCCCAATAATACCCCCGTGAGCATTCCTCCAAGCGCCCCTGTTCCGATCGAACGGTTACCCAGAGCCGACGCACCGCTTGCCCAGGTGAGCGGCAACAATCCAACAATGAATGCAAACGAAGTCATTAAAATCGGACGCAATCTCAATTGCGATGCCTCCATTGCGGCTGCAACCAGGCTCATACCGGCGCGACGTCTTTGTACAGCATACTCCACGATTAGGATCGCATTCTTAGCGAGTAAACCGATTAACATGATTAGCCCAACCTGCACATATATATTATTGTCGATACCGGTAAAAGTGATAAATAGAAATACTCCCAATATCCCGGTGGGAACTGACAGAAGCACGGCGAAGGGCAGAACATAACTTTCATATTGAGCAGCGAGGAGGAAATAAACGAATATAATACTGAGCAAAAAAATCAGATTCTGCTGTGAGCCTGCATTCGTTTCTTCTCTTGTCATACCCGACCACTCGTAAGCAAATCCTCTTGGCAGGCTTCCCTGGGCTACTTCCTGGATAGCCTTGATAGCATCACCCGAACTAAAGCCTGGTTTCGCCTGCCCGTTAATGGTAACGGCATTAAACAAATTGTTTCTGGTAACAGTCTCGGGTCCATATACACGTTGAAGCGATACCAGAGAATTCGCTGCAACCATTTCCCCCCGTGCATTCTTTACATAAATGCCATTTAGTGAAGAAGGTTCAGCACGATAAGCCGCTTCAGCCTGTACAATCACCCGGTAAAACTTTCCGAACCGGTTGAAATCGGAGGCAAGGCTGCTGCCATAGTAGACCTGCAGCGTGCGCAATAGATCACTAACGGACACCCCCATCTGATTCGCCTTTGCTTCATTAACCTGTAAGGTATATTGTGGATTCCCGGTGTTGAAAGTGGTGAAGGCGTATGCTATCTCCTTTCTCTTCATCAATTCTCCAATGAATCCATAGGCTGCATTTCCCAGTCTGTCGAGTGGTCCTCCTGTGCGATCCTGCAGAATACATTCAAAACCCGCAGTGTTACCAAAACCCTGCACCGTGGGAAACTGGAAAAGAA
>DAINQQ010000268.1:0-6502 GCA_036742645.1 Flavitalea sp. | reverse complement strand
GATAATTTCTGAGTTTAGCTACTGCTTCCATTTTATTAAGTTTCGAGTCGGGAGTTTGGAGCGGACTCCCGACTCCCGACTGCTGAGTATTAATTATGCCACTTTTTTACTTGAGTGTCCTTTAAAATTCCTTGTAGGTGCAAACTCGCCGAGCTTGTGACCGACCATGAATTCTGTTACATATACGGGAATGAACTTGTTGCCATTGTGTACGGCGAAAGTGTGTCCCACAAAATCAGGAGTAATCGTTGAACGACGGCTCCATGTTTTGAGCACTCCCTTTTTTGCTTTCCCTTCATTAATAGCCAGCACTTTCTTCTCTAGTTTAGCGGCTACATAAGGACCTTTTTTAATTGAACGAGCCATATTAATTTGAAAATTTGAAAATTTGAAAATTTGAAAATATCTTTTTCTCTTTCATGGGATTGAAAACTATTTTAAAATTTTCAATCCGCATATTTTCAAATTATTGAGATATTTTCTTTCCTTTCTTAGTTTGTATGATGAGTTTGTCGCTTCCTTTTCCTCTCTGGCGTGTCTTCAATCCTTTTGCATACTTACCAGTACGTGAACGTGGGTGACCGCCCGATGCTTTACCTTCACCACCACCCATTGGGTGATCAACTGGATTCATCGCAACGCCTCTTGTACGAGGACGTATACCTTTCCAACGGTTACGGCCAGCCTTTCCCATCATTTCCAGGTTATGATCACTGTTACTTACTATACCTACATTAGCATAGCATTTGATCAGAACTTTTCTTAACTCACCGGAAGGCATCTTCAACACAGCGTATCTTTCTTCCTTGTTTGTTAATTGAGCCGAGGTACCAGCACTACGAACCAACTTACCGCCCTGACCTGGCTGCATTTCTATATTATGCACATTCGTACCTAAAGGAATATTCTTCATCTGCAAAGCGTTTCCTACCTCGGGCGCCACAGCATCACCTGCAACGATTGAACCACCTACCTGAAGTCCTTGCGGAGCTAGAATGTATCTCTTCTCACCATCGGCATAGTTTAGCAGAGCGATAAAAGCTGTACGGTTCGGATCATATTCAATAGAAGCAACTGTTGCTGGAACTCCCTTTTTGTTTCTCTTGAAATCGATCATACGGTACATCTTCTTGTGACCACCACCCATGTAACGCATCGCTCTTCTTCCCTGCGCATTTCTTCCGCCAGTAGAATTTGTCTTTTCCAGCAGGCTCTTTTCAGGAGTGTCGCTGGTTATCTCGGCATATGCGTTACCAATTCTCCAACGGGTTCCTGCTGTAATCGGTTTGAATTTTTTCAGTGCCATATCCTGAATCCCTTGCGGGTTTTAATTTTTGTTTGTTTGCAATGTTTGCGGTCTTGCCGACCATTCTTTATATATCAACCTATCATTCCTTACTGACGAAGGTTATATGTTAGCATACAGATCGATGTTCTCGCCTTCCGCCACAGTTACATATGCCTTTTTAAAACCTGGCTTGCGGCCGGATATAAATCCAGCTTTCGTAAATTTTGATTTCGCCTTGCTGGGAACCACTACAGTGTTCACATCAATAACACTAACGCCGTAAAAGCTTTCAATCGCTTTTTTTATTTCCAGCTTGTTTGCCTTGCGGTCTACACGAAAAGCATAAGTTCTGCGCTGATCAGTAAGCTTATTGCTTTTTTCGGTAACGATAGGTTTTACAAGAACTTCAGAGAGCTTCATCTCTTAATAATTTTTTCAATGATTAATTGATCCATTCACGCTAGTCCGCGCTCCGCTTAGCGCTAATTCACGCCTCACTTCGCGTTAATTCGCGTCAAAATCTTTCACGTCTTCTACAAGCTTCTTTACGGCGCCTTCAGTAACCAGTACAACATTTGAATTTACAATGTCATAAGTGTTCATGTCATTGAACTGGTATCCCTGTACGTTAGGAAGATTTCTAAAAGAGCGGTAGAAATTGGCATTATCGTCACTCGTCAATACCAGTACCTTTTTTCTGTCGGCCTGCAGGCTTTTCAGAATACCAGTAAACTCTTTGGTTTTAGGAACTTCCAACTTCACGTCTTCCAATACGACCAGGCTGTTTTCTTTCACCTTATAAGAAAGAGCAGAGCATTTTGCCAGGCCCTTCACTTTATAATTCAATTTGAAATCGTAATCCCGCGGCTTAGGGCCGAAAATAGTACCACCGCCTTTGTATAATGGGTTACGGAGATTTCCTTTACGTGAACCTCCGGTACCTTTTTGGCGATGCAATTTCTTACTCGATCCTTTTACCTCCAGGCGGGTTTTAACCTTATGCGTTCCCTGACGCTGAGCAGCGAGATATTGCTTCACAGCGAGATAAATAACGTGGTCATTCGGTTCGATACCAAATATTTCATCTGGGAGGTCAACAGAACGACCGGTTTTCTCACCTTTTATATTTAAAACATCTACTTGCATGACTTCTGATTAATTCTGATTAATTCTGATTACTGCTGATTTGTCTCTGATTAATTACTTCTGAATTAAGACAATAGAACCATTGTGGCCAGGGACAGAACCGCTAACCAGGATATAATTCTTATCAGGAAAAATCTTGATTACTTTAAGGCCTTTCATTTTCACCCTGTCGCCACCCATGCGGCCCGCCATACGCATTCCCTTAAATACGCGAGATGCATCTGAAGAGTTACCGATTGAACCCGGAGCTCTTTGACGGTCGTGTTGACCATGTGACTGCTCACCAACACCATGAAATCCGTGACGTTTAACGACACCCTGGAAACCTTTTCCTTTGGTAGTGCCCACTATATTTACTTTGTCGCCTTCGCTGAAGATGTCAACTGTGATATTATCGCCGAGTGCCTTTTCGAGAGAGAAATCGCGGAATTCTTTTACAAATTTCTTAGCAGGAGTGTTTGCCTTTGAGAAGTGATTTCTTGCTGCTGCTGTGGAGTGTTTTTCGTTCTTATCGCCAAATGCGAGCTGAATTGCGCTGTAGCCGTCTGATTCCGGCGTTTTCACCTGGGTCACCACACAGGGGCCAGCTTCAATAATGGTGCAGGATGTCTGCTTACCATCGGAACTGAAGATGCTGGTCATCCCGATTTTTTTTCCAATAATTCCTTTCATTGTAGTGTGTTTGTGCCTTCGTTGTTGAAGAGACAGTAATGATGGAATTCCACCAGGACTTCAATCCCCGTTTGCCATCGACCTTTTCTTTTAGTCGCCGAAGCCTTAGCGTAGGTGACCACCTAACTCATTGCTTCGTCATCCTTTTTCGGATGCCCACCTTCGCTTAAAGCTTCGGGGGTAACAGAAGTACCGACAGTAAACTAACCACGAACGGCTAGTTCATATGTTGCCTCCCTTACTGAATCAGCAAAGGGAGAATTTCTGAAAAAATCAGCGCTCCTTTCCTCCTTCAATCAGAAAGAGTTGGGAGATGATTATATGTTATAAAAAGAACTGACTAAACTTGTTTTCCCGCCCCTCGCTTTAGGGAGTCCGGGGAGGGTTCTTACGCCTTAATCTCTACGTCCACACCGCTTGGCAGGTCAAGCTTGCTCAGTGCATCTACAGTTCTAGACGAAGACGTGTAGATGTCAAGCAAACGCTTGTGGGTAGCCAGTTGGAACTGCTCACGGCTCTTTTTGTTCACGTGTGGTGAGCGCAATACAGTAAAGATCTTTTTGCGGGTAGGTAAAGGAATAGGACCTGTTACTACCGCGCCAGTGCTGCGCACTGTTTTTACAATCTTTTCGGCCGATTTATCAACCAGGTTATGGTCGTACGACTGTAATTTGATTCTAATTCTTTGAGACATAAGTCAAAATCCATTTTTTCGAATGGGATGCAAAGGTAAGGTGTTACAAATAACCTGCAAAGATTTAAAGGAAGAATTTTTAAGAATCTAAGAGAATTAATGGCCATATCCAGCTAACCATTCTCCTCTGATCTGACTTATTGTGTCGTTATTACACACGTGCAAGGGAGGAAACCATAAATTCACTACTTGTTAAGGTTCATGAAAATGCTACCTGCGCAAATAAAAAAGCCTCCGATAAAACCGGAGGCTTTTTATTCATTGTTTAGTTAATCTTAATCAGCCTTCACTTTCCCCTTCACTTTTGCAATCACTTCCTCAGCAATTCCACTCGGGGCGGGTGCATAGTGAGAGAACTCCATTGTTGAAGTAGCGCGACCAGATGATAAGCTACGCAACTGGGTCACATAACCGAACATTTCACTCAGCGGCACTTTTGCCTTGATAACCTGTGCACCTGCACGGCTGTCCATACCTTCGAGCATACCACGACGACGGTTAAGGTCACCGGTTACATCACCCATGTATTGATCAGGAGTGATTACTTCCACTTTCATGATGGGCTCAAGTAATACAGGTTTTGCCTTGCGGGCTGCTTCACGGAAACCGGCTTTCGCGCACAATTCAAATGACATCGAATCAGAGTCCACCTGGTGGAAGCTGCCATCAAAAATCCGGACCTTCATATTTTCAACCGGGTAACTCGCCAATACTCCTGTGCCCATTGCAGATTCAAATCCTTTCTGTATGGCGGGAATAAATTCACGGGGAATAGAACCTCCGAAAATATCATTTATAAATTGATAATGGCCCTTGCCTTCTTTGAGAAACTCTTCATCAGCGGGCCCGAATTGAAATACGATATCAGCGAACTTACCGCGACCACCAGTTTGCTTTTTCAGGATCTCACGGTGTTCAATGGTTGCCTGGAAGGCTTCTTTATAAGCCACCATCGGTGCACCCTGGTTTACTTCTACCTTGAATTCACGACGCATACGATCCACGATGATCTCGAGGTGTAATTCACCCATCCCTCGCAGGATTGTTTGACCGGTTTCTTCGTCAGTATTTACCCGAAGCGTTGGATCTTCTTCAACCAGCTTCGAAATGGCCATGCCCATCCTGTCAACATCCGCCTGTGCCTTTGGCTCGATAGCAATGGCGATAACTGGTTCAGGAATAAACATATTCTCGAGAACAATCGGATGGTCTTCATCACAGAGAGTATCTCCCGTCTTGATCTCCTTAAATCCAACAGCTGCGCCAATATCACCTGCCTCGATAAAATCTATTGGGTTTTGTTTGTTCGCAAACATCTTTAAGATACGGCTGATACGCTCGTTCTTTCCACTGCGCATGTTTTTTACATAGGACCCTGCATCCAGGTGCCCGCTATAGCACCGGAAAAACGCCAGACGACCTACAAACGGGTCAGTCATAATTTTGAAAGCGAGCGCTGCAAAAGGTTGTTTTGGATCTGGCTTTCTCGTAATCTCAGCGCCTGTGTCGGGATCAGTACCAACGATCGCTTCTACATCTACTGGCGATGGCAGGTAACGGCACACTGCATCCAATGCCGTTTGCACGCCTTTATTTTTAAATGAAGAACCACACATCATCGGCACGATACTTAGGTCAATCGTAGCTTTCCGAACTGCCTCATGAACTTCTTCCTGCGTGATCGTATTTGGGTCATCAAAAAACTTCTCCATTAGCTTGTCATCATACTCAGCAACAGCTTCGATTAACTGACCTCTCCAATATTCCGCGTCCTCCTTCATGTCTTCGGGAACCGGAATCTCATCGAAAGTCATTCCCTCTGTGGCCATATCCCATATCACACCCTTCATGGTGATCAAATCCACAACGCCTTTGAAATCGTCTTCAGCTCCCAGTGGTAATTGTAGAGGAACGGCCTTCGCACCCAGCATTTCTCTCACCTGCTTAACCACCATTAAGAAATCAGCTCCTGCCCTATCCATCTTGTTCACGAAACCGATACGGGGAACCTTGTAACGATTAGCCTGTCTCCAAACTGTTTCAGACTGCGGTTCAACTCCGTCTACCGCCGAAAACAGGGCAATAAGCCCATCAAGTACGCGCATAGAGCGCTCCACCTCAACTGTAAAATCCACGTGACCGGGGGTGTCGATAATATTGAAGTAATAATTTTTTGTATTTGGTCCGGCCTTGCCTTTGACTGTGGGAAAATTCCATTGACAGCTTACTGCTGCGGAGGTAATGGTAATACCCCTTTCTTTTTCCTGCTCCATCCAATCGGTGGTAGCAGCACCTTCATGTACTTCGCCGATCTTATGTATCATCCCTGTATAACGTAATATGCGCTCCGTTGTAGTTGTTTTGCCGGCGTCGATATGGGCCGCAATACCAAAATTCCGTTGTAATCGTAAGTCTGCCATGACTTGTGTTTAATTTCTTTTTAATGATTCAGGAACAAAATACTCCTGAATTTGGGAGCGCAAAGGTATGTAAAAATCCCTCCAAAAGTTTGGATTATTATGGGATAATTGAAAATCAGCGGGCACTTTACCTGATGAAATGACGAAGGGTTTCAAAGCCCACCAACCCAACGTACACTATTTCCAAAAGCCACGTTTGTCTGAACCTTGATTTGCATGATTTCAGGATTGCCATGATCTAATCAGGTTCATCCTTCAAATCATGTGAATCATGGTTCAGAC
>DAINQQ010000267.1:0-6508 GCA_036742645.1 Flavitalea sp. | reverse complement strand
AGCTGTAGAGGGAGGACTCGAACCTCCACGAGGCGGTTAGCTATAGCACAATAATCTGTGGTGGTCAACCCCAGTCGTTCTGATTGCTCAAAACGGCATTACACTACGTTTATCCCGTGATCCCCACCCCCGAGACAAGAGGGCATGTCTGCCAAGATTCCATCACTCCACAGTATCTGTAAAAGAACTTTCAGGTGCAATGTTAAGAAAACTAGCGTATTCGTTACAAATTTTTCAAGAAAAATTTTGAAAGTTTAGAAAATTGCCAAATATTTGAGGATAATATTGAAAATATCAAATAAATAATAATTAAATGAACGGGAAATTGAATCTGGATAAACTCGATCTGCAAATAATTCACGAGATGATGGATAATGCTGAGATCTCTTATGCCGACCTTGGAAAAAAACTTTTTGTGTCAGGAGGCACCATACACGTACGGATTAAAAAATTGGAAGAAGCGAAGATAGTAAAAGGCAAAAGACTAAACGTTGATCTGAAGCAGTTGGGTTATGATGTGATTGCATTTATCGGGATCTATCTAGAAAAAAGTTCCTTGTACGACTCTGTTGCAAAAGAACTGTTTAAAATTCCTGAGATTGTTAGATTGAATTATACAACCGGCAATTATAGCATGTTCGCAGAAATAATTTGCAAGGACATCAATCAATTACGATTCGTATTACATGATGAGTTGCAAAAAATAAAAGGAATTGAGCGCACAGAAACATTTATTTCACTCGAAGAAAGTTTCTGCCGCAATGCACAGGTCTATAAACAATAGAGTACGCTACCGGTTAATCTTTAACCTGTAATGCATCACGCAATCCACTTCCAAGCATATTGAATGCAAGTACAAGAAGCATAATCGCAAATCCGGGCGCAAGTGCAAGCATGGGATTATGGGTGATAATGAAGTTATAGTTTTCTTTGATCATCAATCCCCAACTCGGCTGAGGAGGTTGGACTCCAACGCCAAGAAAGCTAAGCCCGGCTTCAATTACAATCGCTGATGCAAAGTTGGAAGCCGCAACAACCAAGACTGGTCCCATAACATTGGGCAGTATATGTCTGAAAATTATTCTCAGGTTGGAGAACCCTAGCGCCCTCGCCGCTTCCACATATTCCATTTCTCTTACAATCAGTACCTGTCCACGAATGATGCGAGCCACATTCACCCACATGGTTAAGCCGATCGCTATAAACACCTGCCAGTACCCTTTTCCTAACAACAACGTGATGGCAAAAACGAGCAACAAGGTTGGTATGCTCCACACAATGTTAATCAGCCACATAATAGAATTATCAATGCTGCCACGAAAATAGCCAGCCAAAGCACCTAACCCGATACCGATCGTTAGGGAAATAATTACAGTGATCAGACCAACACTGAGACTTACTCTAACGCCAACGAGCAGCCGGCTAAGAATATCGCGTCCATATTTATCAGTACCTAAATAAAACGTTTGCGATTTGATTCGATACTTGTCTTTGCCAATCCTGGTTTCTAAAAAAGAAAACCGTATTTCTTCGCTAAGGCCTTCGTCAATATATTTTTGAACGACCAGGTTGTCGTTTTGCTCCTGAAACGCTATTATTGGAATATATACGAAGGCGTCTTCCAGGCCCGAGGCTAATTGACGAATAAAGGAATTGGACGCTTGTGACTTTTGTTTTGGCACGAGTAGGAATTGCTGGGTATATCCAGGTTTGGCTCCGCCAATCTCCAGGATCATGCGGTTGGCATCCGGTGAGCGGTCTGGCGCCATTAAATGCGCAAACAATGCAGTCAGGAGTGCGCAGGCGATAATTATCAATCCAAATACAGCCGCCTTGTTTCGGTTAAGCTTTCGCCATGTATTGCGCTGATATTGTTCCGACATTAATACTCTATTGTTTAATACGCCTTCCCTTCCACTCGTAAGTTCCAAATTTTCCAAACCATCCCGCAACGATTGTGTATAAAATATGAAATGGCTGCATTAGCAGAAAATATCTCATCAACCTCGTTTCACCAAAGAAAATAGCAGCAGCATTCACGAAGGGAAACTCAACAAGAATCTTTACGATCAAGAATAATACGAATAGGAAAAACCAGGTAGCTTTCCAAAGTGAAGCGATCGCGAGGATGAGGAAACACAGATTTGTACAATATACGAGTAAGAGTATCCAGAAGATTTTCTTGTCGTCATAATGTGTGGCCTTGCTGGCCCAACGGATACGTTGATTTAAAAAATCTCTCCAGTTAGAAACAGGAATTGTGGTTACCACCGCTCTCCTGCTCTTTAGGTAAAAAACCGATTCGGGATGCTGTTTGTAAATTTTATACATAAGTAACATATCGTCGCCTGAGGCTATATTGTCAACACCGCTAAACCCATTTACCTCATAAAAGGCAGCTTTTTCATAGGCCAGGTTCGCTCCATTGCACATAGTATGAAATCGCTTATACACAGAAGCTCCGGTGATCCCCTGTAATGTCAAAAAGTCGAGGGATTGAAAGATGGACAGAAATGAACGATTACTACGGATCGTTACAGGCGCCGCTATGAACTTCGCCTTAGTGACTCTGTAAAAGGAAGCGATATAAAGTAACCAATCGGGATCGAAGACGCAGTCTGCGTCGGTTGTAACAATGAGCTCACCCTTAGCTTGTTCAATCCCCTTTTCAATAGCGAATTTTTTATGCGCACGAATTGGTTCTGTTCGACCATGTTCGCTGGACAGACTAATTGGTCGGATATTCAAAAGTTCTTTAGACAGGGCTTGTATTATTTCCCAGCTTCGATCTGTTGAATAATCGTCCACAATAACAAGCTCGAACCGGGATGGGGGATAAGATTGTTGTTTCAGGGACTCAAAGAGAGCCGGGATATTGCTTTCTTCATTTCTCACAGGAATGACTACTGAGATGAATTGTTCATCAACGAGGTCGCCTGCTGTAAATTCCGGCACCTGGTTCCATGATCTACGATAAGACTCTATTAAAAAGGAATAGCACGTCAACAAGATAAAAAATACCAATACAAATATTGCCATCAACATGTTATCTGGATGCTTAAGAGTCGGATTAAAGATGCAGTTTTTATTTCAAAATCACAGCCTTTCGCTTATTCGGGTCTACTTGTACTCCAAGAACCGTCAAATTCAGCTATACAATTCATCCACTCTCGTGAATAATAAAAGATGAAAAAATTAAAAGCAAGTATTTGCATATACAAATAAAAAAAGTATTTTTGGATAGTTGTATAAACAACTATATGCCAAACAACCAATTTAAGAAAGGCGAGTTATACAGTTTTATTACCGGTAAAGCGTCCACGGCGATTGCAAGACGACTACAAAAGAAGTTCAACAGCTCCGGCCTAAATGTAACGATTGAGCAATGGAGTGTGCTATATCACCTTTGGAAGAATGACGGGATCAGCCAACAGGAATTATGCAATGCGACCTTTCGCGATAAGCCCAGCATCACCCGTCTCGTTGATAACCTTGAAAAATTGCAATTGGTAAAACGGGTCGCATCAGAATCGGACAGGCGCATCAATATGATCTTCCTCACTAAGCAAGGACAAAAAATTGAAGAAGAAACGATGACGCTGGCTGAGGATACGCTAAACGAAGCACTGGAAGGTATTTCTGCACCACATATCAATTTATGTAAGGAAATACTTCAGCGTGTGTATGATAATTTACAATAATCACAATTCACTTTGAGCCCGAATAAGAACGAAATTCATTTCACCATTAAACTTATTATATGAGTACGATTGCCCAACAACAAAAAGTGCTTAAAGGAGGCGAATGGCTGATAAAGGAAAGCCTGCCTTTCGAAACTTTCATTCCGGAAGAATATAACGAGGAACAACAAATGGTGAAGGATATGTGCGCCTCATTCCTTGATACCGAGGTATTGCCAATCCTCGACCGGATTGACAAATTGGAACCAGGACTGATGCCCTCACTGGTGGCAAAGGCAGGTGAACAGGGTCTGTTAGGAGCTTCCATACCTGAACAATATGGTGGTCTTGGTAAAGATTTCATTACCTCGACTTTGGTCAATGAAGGACTTGGCGGAGGATTTTCTTTTTCTGTAGCAGTGGCTGCCCACACCGGCATTGGCACTTTGCCGATCCTGTACTTTGGCACTGAAGCACAAAAGGAAAGATATATCCCGAAGCTCACCAGCGGCGAATGGAAAGGGGCATACGGTTTAACCGAACCGAATAGTGGAAGCGATGCTCTTGGCGCGAAAACCACGGCAAGGCTGAGCGAAGACGGCAGGCATTATATTTTAAATGGTCAGAAATGTTGGATAACAAACGGCGGCTTTGCTGATGTTTATACGGTGTTTGCTAAAATAGACGGCGATAAATTTTCTGCATTTTTAGTTGAACGTGGGTTTGAAGGATTTTCACAAGGCCCGGAAGAACACAAGATGGGAATCAAGGGGTCTTCTACTGTTCAATTGTATTTCCAGGATTGCAAAGTACCAGCCGAAAACCTGTTGGGAGAAAGTGGTAAAGGCCACGTGATTGCTTTCAATATACTAAACATCGGCCGTTTGAAATTGTGCGCCGCGGCACTTGGAGGAGCCAAACGTGCAGCAAATACTTCGATTCAGTATGCAATCACTCGAGAACAGTTCAAGACTTCCATTTCAAATTTCGGAGCGATAAAAAACAAGATTGCCGAAATGGCAATCCATATGTGGGTATGTGAAAGTGCATTGTATCGCACAGCAAGATGGATCGATGATAAAGAACAGGAGCTGTTGGCGGCCGGCAAACCATTTAATGAGGCGTTGTTAGGAGCAGCAGAAGAGTATGCGATTGAATGTGCTATTCTTAAAGTATATGGCAGCGAAGTTCTTGACTTCGTAGTTGATGAAGGCGTGCAGATACATGGAGGAAATGGATTCAGTGATGAATATGTTATTTCCAAGGCCTACAGGGACAGCCGTATAAACAGGATCTATGAAGGCACTAACGAGATCAATCGCCTGTTGACTATTGATATGGTACTGAAGAGGGCTATGAAGGGAAGATTAGATATTATGGGTCCGGCTATGTCCGTTCAAAAGGAATTGATGAGCATCCCGGATTTTGGGAGCGGCGATGAGGAAGCATTTGCAAAGGAGAAAAAATTGATCGCCAATTTTAAAAAAGCGATCTTAATGACAGCCGGTGCGGCCGTACAAAAGTTGATGATGAAGATTGAACACGAACAGGAGATATTAATGAATGTTGCGGATATGGCAATAGAGACTTTCAACGCAGAAAGCGCGTTACTGCGCGCGATGAAACTGGCTGATCAGAAAGGTGTGGACAATACCCAATTTGAGCTGGATATAACAAGAACTTACTTATATGATGCGGCCGACCGGATAAACAAATATGGCAAGGACGCTATTAACGCATTCGCTGAAGGAGATGAACAAAGAATGATGTTACTAGGTCTTAAGAGGTTTACAAAAGCCGAACCCTTTAATAGCAAGGATGCGAAAAGACGAATTGCAGATAAGTTGATTAACGATGGAAACTATCACCTATAAAGCAAAATTCCATTGTTGTAGCCCCGCCGTCAAGCGGGGTTTTTTATTTAAGCCAAATTCTACTGAGTTGTATCTTTAGCAGGTAATCTAAATTCCGGAGAATAATTATGAAAAGTTCATCACGAAGAAAATTCATTGGTGATTCTGCAAAAGTAGCCGCCGGACTTGCATTTATCACATCCATATCAAATTCAGAAATTTCAATGACCGCAACAAAAAATGTGTTTATTCACCACGTTTACTTTTGGGTAAACAATCCTGACAGTACTGATGACTTAAAAAAACTTATCGAAGGCCTTCAGAAACTGTCAAAGGTAAAAACGATAAAAATGTTTCATATTGGAAAGCCGGCGGGAACCAATCGCGATGTGATTGATAGCTCGTACGCTGTTTCATGGCTTTTGATGTTTAACAACCGGGCCGACCAGGATAGCTATCAAACAGATCCCATTCATCTGAAGTTTGTCGAGGAATGCCAGCACTTATGGAAAAGGGTGGTCGTTTATGATTCAATCGATGCCTGATAATCCCAAGGATAAAGAATTGTTACGAGCTGCTCTGGCCGTGGCCAGGCGCTCCATGGACAAAGGAAATCTTCCTTTCGGCTGTCTAATGACGGATACAGAAGGAAATGTTATAGAAGAAGGAGAAAACACCGTTGTAACTACTAAGGACAGCATCGCCCATTGCGAAATCAACCTTGTTCATAAACTTGCGGGCAAATTTGACTTTCAATTCTTAGAAAGTTGTACTGTATATGCAAGTACGGAACCTTGCCCAATGTGTACAGCCGCCCTTTTCTGGGCAGGAATTGGCAGGATTGTGTTTGCATTGAGTAAGGACAGATATCATTCGATAGCGCGGACAACGAATCCATCACACTTGTTTGATCTTTCGGCAAAAAATATGCTTTATTATGCAAAACGACCCGTAAAGATTTCAGGGCCCTTGTTG
>DAINQQ010000266.1:0-6517 GCA_036742645.1 Flavitalea sp. | reverse complement strand
TGCAACCGGTAACTACGATTACATCACAACAACAGCATCCGGTTGTAAGGATACCATCACGCTGAAATTGACCATCGCAACTGGTACGCAGAAAGACACGCTGGTTACTAATTGCGGACCATTTGTATGGAACCGTGACGGTAAGACGTACACTGCAACGGGTAACTACGATTACATCACAACAACAGCAGCCGGTTGTAAGGATACCATCACGCTGAAATTGACCATCGCAAGTGGTACGCAGAAAGATACCGTTGTCACGACTTGCGGAAGCTTTGTATGGAATCGTAACGGCCAAACGTACAATGCAAGCGGTAACTATAACTATATTACAACAACATCAACGGGTTGTAAGGATACTGTTACGCTCGTACTCTCTATTGGATCAACAACTCAATCAGACTTCACAGTGGTGGTTTGTGATAGTTATGTACTTCCATGGGGAACAGTCGTAACATCTTCGGGCAATTACAGCCATACATATACGAGTATCAGTGGATGTGATTCTAACGTAATAGCTAAAGTGACTATTTCTAAAGCTGCTCAATTCACTCAGAATATCTCCGCCTGTGCAACATCCTACACGTTGCCTGATGGAACGGTGGTGTCCGCTAGTGGCCGGTATAATTCTGTTCTGAAGACAAGCCAGGGTTGCGACAGCGTCGTGACAACCGTTCTGACTCTTACGTCGGGTGTGAACCTTGTTACAAAGACGCCGTTGACGGTTTGTGGCGTGGGAACTGTTGATCTCACCGATCCGCTACTTACCGCGGGCTCCGACCAGGGATTGCAATTCACCTATTGGATGGATGTTACAGCGACAATTCTTGTTGCTAATCCTAAAGCGGTGCGTGCCGGTACTTTCTATATTAAAGGAACTTCGGCAAACGGTTGTACCAGTATTCAGGCAGTGGTGGTAACAATCAGTACCACACCAAACGCAACAATGACCGGGTCAAATATTTGTTTGGGTATGAACGCAACGGTTACAATCCAAATAAATGGACAACCGCCGTTCTCGCTCACCTACACTGATGGCAGCACAATCCAAACATTGACAAATATTTCTTCACCATACCAACTTGTGGTAAGACCAACAAGGACGACTGTTTATCGACTCCTGAGTCTTTCAGACGCAGGTTGCATAAACAATACGCCAAATGCGTCCGCGCAGGTAAATGTATCGCAGGCGGTCGCTGGTATGCGGTATAACTCTGTCACTGCTCAACCAAATCAACCATTACAACTGAATGCAAGAAATCTCGGAAACGGTCATAGTTATAACTGGAATCCAGGAATTGGTTTGAACAATTATCAGCAACAGAAACCGATCTTCCTGTACGACAAACAAACTGAGTACACAATTGAATTGAAATCGGATAATGGATGTCTTACTGTCGATACCCTCATGGTGCTGATGAAAACGCACAATCCTGGAAACATTGTATCTGACCTCTTTGTTCCTAAAGCTTGGTCGCCTAATAAAGATGGGCACAACGATAAGTTATTCCCATTGACAGTTAATATCAGGAAACTGTACTACTTCAGAATTTTCAACAGGTGGGGACAACTGGTGTTTGAAACGAATATCCTGGGTCACGGGTGGGATGGCATCTTTAAGGGACAGCCGCAGGTGTCAGATGTATATACATGGACTGTAGAAGCGGTGGGAGAGGATGATAAATATTATAAACGAAGCGGAAACTCAATTTTGTTACGATAAATTGTGAATCATGAAAAAAATTAAATCTCTTGTTGCCATGATGGTAGTTATCACTTTCAGCTATGGCCAGGATCCTAGTTTTTCTCAATTTTTTTCATCGCCATTAAATATTAATCCGGCATTAACCGGAAATATTAATGCTGACTGGAGGATGATTGCAAATTTCAGGGACCAGTGGATTGGGCCCGCCAGCCCATATGCTACAGGGTCAATATCGTACGACATGAAAATACAGGACAAGATTCTCAATGTTGAAGAAAAAAATGTTTTTTCGGCAGGAGCGATGCTGATGTTCGACCATGCCATGGCCGGAGTGCAGAAAAGCGCTTATGGATCACTGAATATTGGCTACAGTATTGTCATTTTTGACAACGATGAAACGAAACACAGGCTGGGAATCGGCTTTGGAGGTATTTACGGCAGGAGGTTCGTGGACTTCAGCAGGCTTAATTTCGAGGAACAATTTACAGGCACAGGTTTCGATGTTAATCTTCCAACAGGCGAGACGGCCTTATCGAACATGAAGCCTTATCTCTCATCTAGTGTCGGCGCCACCTACAGTATAAAGAGCGAAACAAGTAATTTTGACATTGGCGCGGCTTTATTCCATCTTAACAAACCAAAACAAACTTTCCTTGAAGATGAGCATCAGTTCATACCCATGCGTAAGGTCATACATGCAAATTTTGAAACGAGGTTGAATGACCGACTTCTTTTCAATACCAATGCAATTTACCAGTACCAGTTAGAGGCCAGCTATTATTCGATGGGAGGGGCTTTCGGCTATATTATGGACGACAGCGAAGAAATCATCTTCAACGCAGGTTTATGGTACTGGTCGAAGAATGCTTTGATTCCCTACGTTGGGTTGGCATATAAAGATTTGCAAATAGGACTTAGTTACGACTGGACGATTTCAAAGCTGAACCAGGCAACGCCCAGGCCGAAAACATTCGAAGTCACCCTGATCTTAAGGGGAATAAAGGAACCAACGGGCTTTATCTATTGTCCCTGGAAATAATTTGTGTAGTTGTTTAAAAACTGATAGGAGAGTGGGCTACATAAATATTATAGGTTCATCGATCTGTTCAATCCGTAATTTCCTGCTTTTTACTTTGTTGCTATGCCCTGCAACATGATCGACCAATATCACTTTGCCTTTTCTAAGATCAAGCTTTATTTTTTTGAGTTTACCATTGATCGTTATACCGGCATCCAAAATAAATGTGACGTCTATTTTTGACCTCGTGATCTCTGCGCCATTATAATACACTTTAATTTCATTGTCATACTGGGTAAGGCTTAAATGACCTTTTTTGACTGGATCTGCATTTTGGACTTTGTACTTATCGAGAATCAATACTTTGTTCAACGAGAGACTTACAATATCGTTTTCAAAATATCCGATAAAAATAATTGAATAATCGAACTGATTTTGTCTTGGGTGAGAATACGCAATAACGGGAAACAGTAGTACGAATAAGATGAGATATTTACTTTTCATGGGGCTGGATTGCTGAATAAAATAGAAAAATCTTCGGAAGAATGCAAGTTTTCAAAGGCTTAATTGGCGATAAAGCCTTTATTCAGATCGGTAATCGGGTTCAGTTACGTCTTGCCCTTCGGAAATCCATTAATCACCGGTTAAAATTCATATTCGCGGAATAGCGACGACATTGAAACCAAAAGACATGAACTCATTTCCGTACTGTAAAATCCGCCACCTTTAATACGCGTGGCAATAATCGAAAAATAGTCAAAAATTAAAAAGCCATATTCACATAATAATACCCTGTATTATACCAAAAGGCATGGCTTCATTGCTGTAAATTGAACTTCCTTCTGCAGTATTTCCGTAATTCTTTAAGCGGTCGGGGTAAACATCAAAAGATATTCTACCTTCTTAAATACCAACTAAAATTCGGCGAATGGCGTAAGTAATAAACGTAACCAAGATGCATTAGCGGATTGCCCTCGAATTAGATATAAAGTAAGAGCCTTGATGAAAACACCAAGGCTCGCAGTAATTGTCGGGAAGACAGGATTTGAACCTGCGACCCCTTGCACCCCATACAAGTGCGCTACCGGGCTGCGCCACTTCCCGAACAAAAAGGGGTGCAAATCTAAACTAAAATATGTGTTTCCTAAAATTGAGATTGTTCATCCAACGTAAGGAGACGAAAACACTTAGAAACGTTATAGGGTTTCATTAACAAATAATTGGCGCAATCCTTGCGTTAATGGCGTGATAGCCAATCGATCTCATCCAATATCTTCTGAAAAAATTTCAATCCTTCCTTCCTGAAGCCGGCATCTATTCTTTACCTAAACTGTTTCTATGCGAAAGCTTCTTTTATTATGCCTGCTATCACCAGTTGGACTTTTTTCCCAGCAACGTTTTCACGTTACCCTGTTTGGCGGTTTTTCGAATTACCAGGGCGATCTCCAGGATCGGACATTTACATTCGATCAGTCAAACGGGGCATTCGGGGCAGGCATAAAGTATGATCTTACATCGTATTTCTCGGTCAGGACAGGATTTAAATACGGGAGTATACAGGGTGATGATAAACTCAATAAGCCTATTCTCCAGGCACGTAATTTAAGCTTCAAGTCAAAAATCCTCGAGTTCAATCTTCTTGGTGAATATGTTTTTTTCGATCTGGATCAAAACCGATTTTCTCCCTATGTTTTTGGGGGTGTTGCTGTTTTTCGTTTCAATCCTTACGCACACGATACGCTGGGAAATAAAGTCTTTCTGCAACCCCTATCTACCGAAGGGCAGGGTTTATCCGCATATCCCGACCGGAAACCTTATAGCCTGACGCAGTTTGCAATTCCATTTGGAGCTGGGATCAAATGGAGAATCAATGAAAATGCTGTTATTGGTTACGAATTCGGTTTTAGAAAAACATTTTTCGATTACCTGGATGATCTCAGCACAACATATGTGGATGCTGCTACCCTGGCGCTTGAAAGAGGGCCGAAAGCGGTGGAAATGAGCTATCGTGGTGGAGAGGTTAAATCAGGTAATCCCGCATATCCCGCCGATGGAACTATACGTGGCGGGTCAAAATTGAAAGACTGGTATTATTTTACCGGTATCACATTGGCCGTTGCGATAAACGCTGGAAATAGACCATTTTTCCCGCGCGGAAATCGGAAAAGCAGAATTGACTGTCCAAAAGTTTTGTGAGGAGAACCCGATGTCGGATGTAGCATTATCTGCGAAGTACGAGGTACGGAGTAAAATGAAATAATGAGATGTATAACAGATGATGTCTGACAGTAACCTTTACCTCCACCCAGACATGTAAATAATCATGTGTACCGGATGCACCTTTCACTTCGTTCAAAAGGATGACATCCTTGAACCCGGGGAATCGGTCACTGTCATAGACAAGGATGTTAGCCTGACCCCATACTTCGGGATCTTACATTCAACATCCGACAGCCAGATCGTACATCGTAACTCATCGATCTCGCTTACTTTTGCATCATGGCATATAAAAATCAACATCATTTTATTGATGTGCTGGAAAAGGCAGGGGAGCTGGTTCGAATAAAAACTTATGTTGATCCTAAACTTGAAATCGCTGAAATAACTGACCGCATCAGCAAGACTCCGGGAGGAGGAAAGGCTTTGTTATTTGAAAATACCGGGTATCCATTTCCGGTATTGATGAATGCCTACGGCAGCGAGAAAAGAATGTGCATCGCTTTAGGCGTTCAGCGGCTCGATGATATTACCAAAGAGATAGAAAGCTTGTTTCATTTACTTTCGGCACCAAAGGAAAATATGATGGACAAGCTGCGGTTGTTGCCCAAACTTGGACAATTTGCATCGTGGATGCCAAAGGTGAAAAGCGGTCGCGGAGAATGCCAGGAAATTATAATGCAGCCCGCTGATATTACAAAGCTTCCCGTCATCACATGTTGGCCAAAAGATGGTGGTCCTTTTGTAACCCTTCCCGTAATTCATACTAAAGATCCTAACACAAATTCGAGGAATGTGGGCATGTATCGCATGCAGGTGTACGGTCCAACGCTTACCGGTATGCATTGGCATAAACATAAAGTAAGTGCGAAACATTTTAATGAGTATAAGAAGACCGGAAAGCGGATGCCCGTTGCCGTGGCATTGGGTGGAGATCCTGTATATGCGTATTCTGCTACTGCTCCTTTACCCGAAAATGTAGATGAATACATGCTCGCCGGCTTCTTACGCAAAAAGAAAGTCGAACTTGTGAAATGCATTACACAACCCGATATCGAAGTTCCCGCTGATGCTGACTTTGTTATTGAGGGATATGTTGATCCGAACGATGACCTGATATGGGAAGGACCCTTTGGAGATCATACGGGGTATTACTCTTTGCCAGACTGGTATCCGCGTTTTCACATCACCGCGATCACCCATAAGAAAAATCCCATCTATCCAGCTACAATCGTCGGTATTCCGCCCCAGGAAGATGCCTGGTTGGGAAAAGCCACGGAAAGAATATTTCTTGCTCCGATAAAGATGACGATGGTTCCTGAGATCGTTGATATGGATATGCCGGTAGAGGGGGTATTTCACAACCTGGTGATCACAAAGATCCAGAAAGAATATCCCGGCCAGGGATTGAAAGTGATGAATGCGATGTGGGGTGCAGGACAAATGATGTTTAATAAGATACTGGTGTTGACAGCCTCTCCCGGAGGGGAGAGTAGTAAAGATTTTCCAATCAACAATTATATGCGCCTGGCACAGGATGTTTTTAACAATCTGAATCCCGCAACTGATATCCATTT
>DAINQQ010000265.1:0-6754 GCA_036742645.1 Flavitalea sp. | reverse complement strand
GTCCTGCTGTTGAAGATGATTGCATTGGGTCCGCCCAGTAGTAGCTATCTACGTTTTGTCCAAGCAGTGTCACTTCTTTGTAACCCTGCTCAAACAGGTCTGTACATTCTTTAACTATTGAATCAGCATCGCGGCTCCGCTCGCGGCCACGGGTGAAGGGTACCACGCAAAATGCGCACATATTATTACAACCGCGCATGATACTCACAAAAGCGGAAACGCCGTTGCTATTTAAACGGATGGGGGCTATGTCGGCATAAGTTTCCTCACGACTTAGCAACACGTTCACGGCTTTTTGTCCGCCCTCGGCCTCAATTATCAATCCTGGTAGTGCCCGATAGGCATCCGGACCAACTACTATATCTACCAACTTCTCCTCTTCGAGAAATTTTGACTTTAATCTCTCAGCCATACATCCGAGAACGCCTACCAATGTCCCGGCTTTCTCCTCTTTGAGTTTTCGAAATTCTGTAAGTCGCTTCCGAACAGTCTGTTCGGCCTTCTCCCGGATCGAGCAGGTGTTAAGCAGAATAAGGTCTGCTTCTTCAAAATTCCTTGTTGCGCCAAAGCCATTTTCCTGGAGGATCGAAGCGACGATTTCGCTGTCTGCGAAATTCATTTGACAGCCATAGCTTTCAATATAAAACTTGCGGTTATAGTCATTTGTATTTTCAAGAACCGGCCCATACGCCTCTCCCTGGCGGGCTTCATCATGCGTTTTATTGATCGTCAAATCGAGCATCACCTCTAAAATTTTGGACGACAAAGATAGCTAAAAAGCTCACAAAAATGACAGGATGGCATGTGCCCGTGGGGCCTGCTTAACTGTAATATTAAATTCCGGGGATTAGACAGGGATACGGGGTATTGGATACTGGATAGGCGGATACCGAATACTGGACAGTCAGTACTGGATTCTGAATTTGTACCTGGATTCGGATCACATTAAAGAAAACATAACAAAACTAAATCCAGATAAATACAGTTCTCGTAACTGGTCTGATCAAGGCCTTTGACGAGCTAAAATATACCCTACCAAAACGCTGAATTCAATCCTCCAGAAATTTCTTGGCCTGTCTTCGATGCGGTCGTCGCTGCATCCGGTTATTCTTTTGACCTATTCTTCATTTTAAAACTTGACACAAATGAAACAAAAAACAATCACGGCAGGTATTAAGTCCGCGGTTTGTCTACTTTCCTTTTCGTTGTTATTGATGTCTTCCAGTCACCGGGAAGCTCCATTAATTGCCGACGATCCGCTGGCAGATAATACCGACCTGTATGCATTTCGAAGTCCGGATGATCCTAATAAGATCACCATTATTGCGAATTATATTCCGTTGCAATTACCGCAGGGTGGCCCAAACTATAACCAGTTTGGTGAAAATGTTCGTTACGAAATCCATGTTGATAATAACATCAACACAAAGGGTGATGATATTATTTACAGGTTCACTTTTAACAAGATGAACGAAGATCCAACTACCTTTTTTAATATCAGGTTAGGAAAGCAGAATCTGAAAACCACCTATACCCTTGAAAGAAGTACGAACGGGGGTCAGAGCTTTCATAAAGTAATTCAGAAAGGGGTGGTGCCCCCGCCGAATATCGGCCCACGTTCGATTAGTTCACCCGTTGGATTGAATGTCCCTGACTACAGGCAATTGATCGATAAATCAATCGCGAGAGCCGCAACAGGGGAGAAGGTCTTCTGTGGTCCCGCCGATGATCCGTTCTTTGTTGATCTGGGAGGAATTTTTGATTTAGGTGATGCGCCACGTACCACCGGAACAGCACCAAGAGATGGCGTTAAATGCAAAAATGTATCTGTCATCGCGCTGCAGATTGATATTTCAATTTTACAAAAAGATCGCAAACGGGTTAACCAGGCAAAGAACATTCTTGATGGCGATTTTGTCATCGGAGTGTGGGCCTCTGCAAGCCGCCAAAAGATCAGGGTCCTTAATAACAATGGAACTGAATCACATCTCGGATCCTGGGTACAGGTTTCCAGACTTGGAATGCCACTTACCAATGAAGCGGTGATTCCAATTGGTTATAAGGATCTATGGAATTCATTATCTCCCTATGACGATCTTTCCAAACTGAAGACTTTTGGAAATTTCTTTTACAACCCGGAACTGGCGCTTTACATGGACGATACTTTCTTTGGAGGCGCAGTTCCGGCATTCAAGCCGCTACGTATACAAAGAAATTCTTTGGGTTCCTTCGGTTTCGGAAATCAGCAGAATGGATTATATCCGTTGAAAGGAAACGCCGCGCTGGCCGGAACCGCGTTGGACGATGCGATCTTCGGAAACTTATTGTTGCCAGCTCCTAACTCTCCCCGCTCAGTAGATCTATGGCCCATCTTTCATACAGGTGTACCTAACCTCAGGCCATATCAGCTAGCTACAGGCAAAGGTGGTAATCCGCTTGCATCCGGGAAACCTTTTATTAATAATTTTCTTCCTAACGGCGGTGACATGCTTCGGCTAAACATGGCCGTTCCTGTAACCGAGAGAAACAGTGATTTGTTTAGTTCGCTTGGACTGGTGCAGGCTGCTGTACTTGGCCTCACTGATCCCATGTATAACGGAAACAGCAACCTGCAATTTATTCCTAACATGGATGGATTTCCTAACGGCAGAAGACTCGAAGACGACGTCACACGGATTGAACTGCAGGCTGTCAGCGGAATCGTTTTAGCGGCTATTGGATTATGGTATGATGACTTTACGGGTTCAAATCCCGTTACCCCGGATTTGCTGGATGTTTTAACCTATAGCACAGGTGTAAATAAAAATGACACTACGATTCGCAGGGAATTTCCATTTGTTCAAACCCCGTGGGCTGGCACCGCGACATGTTGCAGCGTGGCAGCTGAAACGACGCCGGCACCTGGCGGAGGCGAAGAGCGAAGAGAGGAAGGTCCTGCTCCGCCGAGAATAGAAACTCCTGGCGTCCGCAGTGAGAGTCAACTCGGTCTGTCATCTCCGGAAGTATTTGTAACAGCGGCTCCCAATCCCGTTGCCGATAATAATACAATCAGGTATAGGGTTACAAGTCCCTCGAAGGTTACGATAGCAGTATATGACGCCAATGGAAAGCAAGTAAAGTTGCTCGTGAATAAACAGCATGAACCTGGCATGTATTCCATTCAATGGAAAACAAATGAGCTGGCGAAAGGTGCTTATTTCGTCAATACAACTATCAATGGACGTGTATTAAACAGTATTCAACTAACGAAAGCAAAATAGGAAGTGAACTGAGTCCGCAGTCGTCTGCGGACTTAGTTATCCAAACGACGGAACGTTAATGCCACATTTATGAAAAAGAAAAAAATTTACCTGATTTCTATTGGTTTGTTTATCGCAGCAGTAGTAATTATCTGTTTTCGCCATCAGGCAAAAGAAAAAAATAAAGAAACAAAGGTTTACTACCTGTTAGAACGAAACGGTGTAACCGCAAGAATGGAAGAGTGGAATACAGTTCGTTCGGAAGTAAATAGACTAATAAAAGTGATCCAGGACAATCCCGGCAATGAAACATCCCTGATAGCGTTGGCTTCTGCATACATTAGGGAAGCCAGGGTTACCGGGAACTACATGTACTATGATCGTGGAGCAATGAAATGTGTAAGTGACGTGCTAAAGAAAAATGAAAATAATTTCGACGCTCTTTCATTAAAGGCAATGATCCTTCTTTCCGAACATCATTTCCCAGAAGCTTTGATTACCGCGAAAAAGGCTGTTTCAATCAATCCCTATAACGCTTTTGTATATGGTGTATTGGTGGATGGTTATGTGGAAATGGGCGATTATGAATCAGCAGTGGAAAACCTCGAAAAGATGATGTCCATCCGCCCAGACATGAGGGCATATGCACGCGTTTCCTACCTGCGAGAAATTCATGGTGATTATCCCGGTGCCATTGAAGCTATGAAACTGGCAGTGTCTGCCGGCGCTCCCGGTGATGAATCTACCGCCTGGACAAGAGTCCAACTGGCCCAGCTATACGAGAAAACTGGCAATACAAAAATGGCTGAAATCAATCACCTGCTTACGCTGAATGAAAGACCCGGTTATGCTTATGCGCTTGCTGGCCTTGCGAGGATAGCGGTTGTTCAAGAAAAATATGATGATGCCATTCAACTTTACGGGAATGCTGTATCGCAGATACAGGATTATTCGCTTAAGGAGGAATTATCTGACGTGTATCGTCTCAAGGGTGAGGCGGGCAAAGCAGATGCGATCGCACGGACTATAGTGGATGAATTGAACAAAGCGCTAGCAAAGGAAATAGGAGAGGATAGTGCGGGTCATTATTCAGACCGCGAATTGGCATATGCCTACCTGCAAGTAAAGGATAATGATAAGGCGCTGGATCATGCGCTGGCTGAATATAACCGGAGGCCTAAGAATATAGACGTAAATGAGACGTTAGCATGGGTATATTATTGCAGGGGCGAATTTGCAAAAGCACTTCCGTACATCAAAGCTGCCATGAAAACACATAGTAAAAATCCTGTCTTACTGGTCCGCTGCGGTTTGATTTTAGGTAAAGCTGGCGAAGTATCCACCGCAAAACCTTTGTTACAACAGGTTCTTGCCGGCAACGCCCATCTTCCTTATGGTCTGAAGTCGGAAAGTTTAAGGACGCTTCAAACATTATAGATGAATCGTAATTCAAGACGCATACAAGAATTGTTATTGCTTGTAATTGCTTGTCTCTCCATAACGCAGGTCCGGGCGCATACGATTAATTATGCCCTGGAAAATTTGCCTGTTACAGATATTGCATGGTTTTATTTGCAATTGGGAGTTAGGCATATAATTCCTGAAGGCTTGGATCATATTTTATTTATTGCTGCCTTATGCATGCTTAATACAAAATGGAAATCGATCTTATGGCAAGCCACAGCTTTCACCGCTGCTCATTCGATTACTCTTGCTTTAAGCATAAGGAGTATAATTTCGTTGCCGGTCGGAATTGTTGAGCCAATCATTGCGTTGTCGATTGCATTCGTCGCGATTGAAAATGTTTTAGTAAGTGAGATAAAGTACTGGAGATTGCTGATAGTATTTTGTTTCGGATTGATACACGGCCTGGGATTTGCGAGCGTGCTCAATGAAATCGGGCTGCCCGGCAACCAGTTTTATACATCTGTTCTTTCTTTCAATGTTGGCGTAGAACTCGGGCAGATTGTGGTTATTATTGCGGTATTTGGTTTTATAATTCTTCCATTTCGACAAAAGGACTGGTATAGAAAGTTTATTGTTTTTCCTCTATCTTTTTTGATTGCAGCGATTGCGGTGTATTGGACTGTACAACGGGTTTGATAAATTCTTTTTGGCAAACCACCTCACCACAAAGGCTTGCTCTGATAATAATCCAGAATTTTTGTACGTAACACATGATCATACCGCCCGGTAATGAGGCTAAGATTTGCGCGATCAAGATTATTTTTCGCTATAAGATAATCAACAGAATTAATGGCGCCTTCGTTGAAACGTATCTCAGCAGATCTGAAAGATTCCTGGAAGGCAGCTACCTGTTCTGTCAAAGCCTTATAACGGTCCTGTGCAGCCGTCATATTGAAGTAGGCGCGCTCAATGGCCTGGGACAGCTGCGTTCTTGTAGTTTGTTCAACCAATTCCGCATTTTTTTGGTTAATCTGTGCAATTCGAACACGGCTTCTTGTTTGTAGTGCATTGAATATGGGAATTCTTAGGCCGAGGCTCACTGATGTGAACAGGTTATTATCCAGTTGCTCGTTGTACTTTATTTTTTGCGTTGAATAATTATCCCTGGGCGCTATAACCGGAGATTTGAGTCCGTTTACTATGACGTACTGCTGTGTTTGAAACTCTGTTGTATTCAAAAAAACATCCTGGTTTGCTGCGCTGGAGTAATTGGTTGTAACGTTGCCACTTAATGCCAGGCTGGGATAGAAATCTCCCTTCGCAGTCTTCACGCCTTTCTCGGCACTTTGTGTTCGTAATTCTGCTGCTTTTACAATGGCCAGCTGTTCTACAGCCATTTTGTATATGGCCTCAGGCGTTACATCATAGTTTGTTGAGAACTGGTCAATATTTAGCCTTTCGAGTTGAAGATCCTTGTTATAAGGAACGTTCATTAACTGGCTTAGCGAAAGCTTTGCGGCATTTTCGGAATTCTGATTGTTTACAATGGCAAGTTCGTCCTGTGCCAGTTGTCCTTTGAGATCATACAATTGCGCTGGTGGGATGGCGCCTTCTTTGAACAGGATCTCCAAACGTTCCACCTGTTGTTTGGAAACCGCAGCCTGGTTTCGTGATTGAGTCAGCAGATCCTGGCTATTCAACGCCTGTAGATATGCCAGGACAATATTCATAGTAAGTTCATCCTTCTGCTGTTGAAGTTCATGCCGGGTAGCCTCATAGGCAAGAGCATTTTGTTTGATATAACTTTGAATTGCGAGTCCGTTGAACAATACGACCGAAGAATTCAATCCGTAGCCAGCAAAATTAACCGACTGGTTCACGAAGGAGTTGGTGAAAGGATCAATACTTCGGCCCTGGTTGAAACCATGATTTGCAAATCCCTCCAGCGAAGGAAAAACGTTTGCTTTTGCCTGCCGTAGATTCACCCCGGCCGTCTGCATCCGCAGGTCGCTCTGTTTAACATCCAGATTATTTTTGATGCCTGTTTCAACTGCCTGTTGAAGTGTTATAGAACTTGTCTGACTCTTAACAATAACCGAAGCCGCAAT
>DAINQQ010000264.1:0-6767 GCA_036742645.1 Flavitalea sp. | reverse complement strand
ATCGAACATCAACAGAACAGCCCCGCGAAAATTGCTTACAAAAAAGTACAGGCAAATCGTACAGTTGGACTTAAGCTTAATGCCAACAAGGTTAAAAGCATTAAAAAGGTCCTGAACGACAGAAACCGGAAAATCACCATCAAAAAACTTGCGGAAAAATATGGCGTCAGCGAGATGACCATGTACCGCATCAAAAGTGGCGAAAACTGGGGCAGGATCAGGCAGTAATTGTTTTTTAATGAACCTTTTAAGGCCCATAAAATATTGCGACTATTTTATGGGCCTTTTCAATTTCAGAGATAATAGAATAAAGTATTGTTCTGCGAATTTATTTTTGAAACATAACTTTATCCTATTATTTAATTATGCTGCAACTATCGACGCTTAAGTTTCTGAAAGACCTGGCAAAAAATAATGACCGAGCATGGTTCGAAGCCCATCGCACACAATACGAACGAGCTAAAGAAGACTTTGAAAACTTTGTGCAGATAGTCTTAGACAGGCATGGTAAAAAAGACGAGGACCTGAAAGAACTTACAGCCAAAAAATGCACTTTCCGGATCAATAGGGATATACGCTTCTCAAAGGACAAGTCTCCTTATAAAACAAACATGGGCGCGAGTATGAACCGTGGTGGTAAAAAATCAATTTTTTCAGGTTACTATTTTCACTGCCAACCGGGTAAAAGTTTTGTAGGCGGCGGACTGTGGATGCCAATGCCACCTGAGATGAAAAGGGTAAGACAGGAAATCGATTATTGTTATGATGAGTTCAAGCAGATTGTCTCTGCGAAAAAGTTCAAGTCTGTTTATAAAGAACTGTACATCGGCGAAGATGTTAAGTTGACCAAAGTACCACAAGGGTTTGAAAAAGATAATCCTGCTGCAGAGTATCTCAAGCTCAAAAGTTGGTTAGCGATGAAAGAATTGACTGATGAAGAAATGACGTCGAAAGACTTATTGAAAAAAACTGCCGAAGCGTTTGACACATTACAACCAATGATCAAATTTTTGAATAGAGCCATCGAGTAGGCTCAATCAACGCTGCTTGTTACTATATGCCTGTGTGATAAAAAAATTACCACACAGGTATAATAATATGGAAAAGCATCTGCTAATTCAGCAATTGGTTCTGTAAACAATATTCTGCGATCTGAACCGCGTTTGTGGCAGCACCTTTACGTAGGTTATCGCTCACAATCCACATATTTAATGTGTTCGGTTGTGTTTCATCCCGGCGAAGTCTTCCAACAAACACTTCATCTTTTTCATGTGCGTCCATTGGCATAGGATATTGTTGATTCGCCGGATCATCAACAACTATCACACCTGGTGAAGACTGCAATAACTGCCTTACGTCACTTAAGTCGAAGTCTTTTTCAAATTCCACATTAACACTTTCGCTGTGTCCACCCATCACAGGTATGCGAACCGTCGTTGATGTAACACGGATATTTTCGTCGCGCATGATCTTCCTGGTTTCATTCACCATTTTCATTTCCTCCTTTGTATACCCATTCTCCAGGAAAACATCGATCTGTGGTATTACATTCAAGTCGATAGGATATTTATACGCCATCGGGTATTCTCCATTCGATCCTTTGATTGCCTTTTCTCTTTCTCCTCTTAGCTGATCAACCGCCTTGACACCAGTCCCTGTAACACTTTGATAGGTTGAAACTACGATCCGCTTAATTCCATATTTCTTATGAAGAGGATTCAACGCGACGACCATCTGAATGGTAGAACAATTAGGATTTGCAATAATCTTATCTTCTTTCGTCAGTGCGTCAGCGTTGATCTCAGGCACTACTAATTTCTTTGCCGGATCCATTCTCCAGGCAGAAGAATTGTCAATCACTGTAATCCCTGCTTCTGCAAACTTCGGTGCCCATTCAAGAGAGGTGCTTCCTCCTGCAGAAAAGATCGCTACGCTAGGCTTTGCTGCGATTGCGTCAGTCATGCTCACCACCTTATACTTCTTTCCCTTATATTCAACTTCCTTTCCAATTGACCTTTCAGAAGCAACAGGAATCAATTCTGTTAACGGGAAATTTCTTTCAGCAAGTACTTGCAACATTTTGGTGCCTACTAATCCGGTGGCGCCCACGACTGCGACTTTCATTTGATTTTTATTTGTTTTATGAATGAAAAATAATCAGTTGAACTGGTCAGACCGGGACGGTCAGATCAGTCTATTAACAAAAAAGCCCTCCAATCGGAAGGCTCTGAATATTGTGTACATGCAAAACACATCATCAACCTTCCCGAAAAGCCAGGGGTTTCTTTGTGCGTTTTGTATGTTTTTTTATCATCATTTCGTGTGCAAAAATAGAGGGCAATTAATTGCGGAGCAAATATTTTTATAGAAATATGAAATTGTATGACACAAAATTGGCTAACAATTGTTATTCTTCTACTCTCCTTTCATAATACATTAGTATCGGCGCAAACACCCGGGCGGTTTAACGTGCTAATCACTGAAATCTTTGCAGATCCGACTCCTTCAGTCGGGATGCCACAAAATGAGTTTATAGAGGTCAAAAATGTATCATCCGCTCCAATTGATTTAAAAGATTGGAAGTTCGGCAGTGGTAACTCTCTCAGCACAATTACATCTGGATTCTTGTTACAACCGGATAGCATGGCCATCATTTGTGCAAATTCAGCCGTCTCAAACTTCACTTCATTCGGAAAAACAATTGGTGTGTCAAACTTTCCTTCATTAGACAATGACGCAGATCTTATTTTTCTCCGGTCGAAAGAGGGAGTCACTATTCATGCCGTGAGTTATAATAAGTCCTGGTATAAAAACGAACTCAAATCAAATGGCGGCTGGAGTCTTGAAATGATTGATACAAAAAATCCCTGTGGCGGCATCACTAATTGGAGTGCAAGTATCGAAGTAACCGGTGGAACTCCTGGTAAAAAAAATTCAATAGAAGCGAAAAATGAAGATCTGCTAGCGCCGGTCTTGTTAAGAACCTACGCAATTGATAATTTCACCATCGTGACCGTGTTTGATGAGCCGGTCGACAGTTTGGCCGCATCGACCCGAACAAAATATATATTGGATCAGGACAATGCAAATCCCTTGCTGGCGGTGCCTTTCGGTCCCATCTTTACTGAAGTGATATTGAAATTTTCGCATGCGTTGAATGATCGCACCATATATCGCCTTACTGTTTCGGACATCATAGACTGTAACGGAAACCGAATTAACATGCAAACAATAAAAACCGGGCTGCCATCTATGGCAGATGAATCTGATATCATTATTAATGAAATTCTATTCAATCCAAAACCGGATGGCTATGACTACTTTGAGCTGTATAATAAGAGTAAGAAAATCATCGACCTGCAATATTTGTATTCAGCTAATAAAAATGCCACAGGCAGCCTAAGCAATGTGACTAAACTTTCAGACATTTCTTATTTAATATTTCCTGAACAATTTATAGTGTTTACTTCAAACAAGCGTTGGTTAAGACAATCTTACGTTGTAAAAGAAGATAATAACGTTCTCGAGCTTCCCTCACTTCCATCGTTGCCCGATGATAACGGAACACTGGTAATTGTGAATATGCAGGGAAAAACCATCGAAGAACTGCAGTATGATTCAAAATGGCATTTTGCGTTAATTGAGAACAAAGAAGGAATTTCTCTTGAAAGGATTGATTATAGGATGCCTGCGCAGCACAAAGACAATTGGACATCCGCCGCATCGACTGCAGGATATGGTACTCCGGGTTATCAAAACTCCCAATTCAAAGCAGACATACAGATGCAGGGGACAATAACGGCGGATGTAAACGTATTTTCTCCCGATAACGACGGATTTAATGATCTTGTTACAATTTCCTATCAAATGACCGCCCCGGGTTTTGCGGCAAACGTTACCATTTTCGACGCAAGCGGACGCCCAGTAAGATATTTGGTTAAAAACTCAACACTTGGTTTACAAGGAAGTTTCAGGTGGGATGGGCTTGATGACAATTTCCAGCGATTGCCTGTTGGCATCTACATCGTATTCACCGAAATTTTTAACCTTCGGGGCAAAACAAAAAAGTTTAAAAATGTGGTGACTCTTGCCAGGAAATTTTAAACGAGCTCGATATCAAAATTGACTAGCTGTACAAACTCCCGAATTCGATTATCTATATCTTTTTTCGATATTTCTTTTAGTCTTTCGGGTCCAAATTTTTCAACGCAAAATGAAGCCATTGCTGAACCTACAATGATGGCTGTCTTCATATTATCAAAGGAAATGTCTTTCGTTTTCGCAATATGGCCCATGAATCCACCGGCAAATGTGTCACCGGCGCCAGTTGGGTCGAAGACTTCTTCGAGCGGTAACGCCGGAGCAAAAAACACTCTGTCGCCATGAAAAAGCAATGCGCCGTGTTCACCTTTTTTGATGATCAGGTATTTCGGGCCCATCTTCATAATCTCTCTCGCCGCTTTCACCAAAGAGAAGTGACCACTCAATTGTCTTGCCTCACTGTCATTGACCATTAAAACATCCACCATTTTCAACACTTCCTCGAGCTGTGGTAATGCAATTTCCATCCAGAAATTCATTGTATCCATTACAATCAACTTTGGACGAGTCTTTAACTGCTGAATCACCTTTTTCTGTACAACAGGATCAAGATTTCCAAGCATTACAAATTCCGCACCCTGGTAAGAATCGGGAACTAACGGGTTGAAATCAGCCAGTACATTAAGATCTGTTACGAGAGTGTCCCTTGAATTCATATCAAGATGATAGCGACCGCTCCAAAAGAAAGATTTTTTACCTGGCACAATCTCTACTCCTTCGAGTTGTACGCCCCGCGACGTTAGTTCGTCCATCTCTTCTTCAGGAAAGTCTGCACCGATAATCGATACCTGCTGAATCGGGGTCACAAAATTGGAAGCTGCATAGGCTAGATAGGTTGCCGACCCTCCCACAATTCGATCTATTTTTCCAAACGGTGTTTCAATTGCATCAAAAGCCATGGTACCTACAACGATTACAGACATATCTCGAGATTACGTTATGATAAGTTTTGTGTTGGGTTTAAGGCTTAATGTTTAAAGTTCTGGTACTGAATAACCTTCGACTTTAAACCTTAAACCCTAAACCTTTTTTCGCGTGCAAACCTAAAGCAAATTTGCTGTGGAAACAATCGGATTCTTAATATTGATGTACTAACGCCTGTTTGCTTTTATTATCTTTGGCTATTTTATTTTCTATATGGCAAAGATCAAAGGCACGAAAAACAGTCCGCGTAAAGAAGTTATTATTACAAAGGCGTCTCAGCTGTTTCGCGAAAAGGGATTTAATGCTACTTCAATGCGGGATCTTGCAGAGCATGTAGGAGTAGAAGCGGCGAGCTTATATAACCATATCAAGTCTAAATCGGAACTTCTGCAGGAGATCTGTTTCAAAGTCGCGAACAATTTTATGGCGCATATGGGAGAAGTTATTGTGAGCGACAGAACGGCTATCGGAAAATTGGAAGCTATCCTCCGTTTTCATATCAACCAAATGCTTCATAATTATGAGGAAGTCTATGTCGGCGATAGAGAATGGAAACATCTTACAGAACCGTATCTCTCCAACATGCGTTCGCAACGTCGAACTTATCGGCAGCACATTGCATCAATTATTGAGGAGGGCATTCGCAAGGGAGAGATTAAAAAGATCGATGCACCAACCGCAGTGCTGATTTTGCTTCATGCTATCGGCGGCATAGAATCATGGCATAGAAGCCAACAAAAAATCAGTGGCGAATTACTGGAAGAAAATATGGTAATGATTATGATAGAGGGCATTAAGGCCACTTAGGGTTATTCTATAAATCATCATTGCAGATTTCTCTCTACTGCCTGCTATAACTGGGTTCAAATATTCTTTTTTTAACTGTTTCCGGGAATTAAAACAGACAATCAAACAATTCGTCAAAATTCGAGGAGTCATGGTCAGGTTTGAGAAACTTACTATTAGAGATATCCGAAAAGAAACACCGGACTGTGTCTCGATTGCGTTTGACATTCCGGAGAGCTTAAAACCTGTTTATCAATTTAGGCAAGGACAGAATCTAACTCTGCGGCTAAATTTAAATGATGAGGAATTGCGTCGGTCTTATTCGATTTGCAGCAGTCCGTTGGATAATGAACTGCGGATCGCTGTAAAAAAAATTTCGCAAGGCAAATTTTCCTGCCATGCAAATTTGAAATTGCGAAAAGGAGATATTATCGATGTGTTGCCGCCTACTGGAAACTTTTACACTGAGCTGAGAACTGATCACAAAAAGAAATACCTGGCTGTTGCTGCCGGCAGCGGGATCACTCCCATCATTTCCATAATAAAAGCAACACTGGGAACTGAGCCAGAAAGCGAATTCACGCTGGTTTATGGAAACAGAAACCGCAGCTCAATCATTTTTAAAGAAGCCCTCGAGGGACTCAAAAATATCTATATCAACAGGCTGACAATCATTCATGTATTGAGCCGTGAGAAAACGGATGCCGCCATCAACCACGGAAGGATCAATGCTGAAAAATGTGTGCAATTGCAGAAGCTTGTCGACTTCAAAAACATGGATGAGATTTTCCTTTGCGGGCCTGAGGATATGATTTTTTCAGTCCGCGACTGGTTGCATCAGGAGGGAATTGAACACAGAAAAATCCATTTTGAATTATTTACCACGCCAGGACAACACAAGCAAGTAACAGGTCGTCTCTGCGTGTTGATGATGCTACAAGATCAATGGCAGGGAA
>DAINQQ010000263.1:0-6799 GCA_036742645.1 Flavitalea sp. | reverse complement strand
AAGCATAAAACCCTCATAGGTGTGCAACATTTATTGCCATTAGCGAATCGTGTTCCTTACCTCGACAGCCTCGAGAATATTGCCAATCAATTAGAGCAGGATCTTTCCCGCAATTCACTTGTATTTCGCAATCAGCAAAGCAATAAGGCGATCACTGTTAGTGATTTTTCTACCAAACTATCTCCGGGCCAGGCAACGATTGAATTTATTCGGTTTCGGCTATACGATAAGAAGTGGACCGATAGTGTATTTTATGCAGCCCTTGTATTATTGCCTGGTGACAGTGTGGCGAGTTTTATCCCACTGTTTGAAGAAAAACAATTGCAACATTTATTACGACCCTATGCAGGTACTACAACCGGGTATCCTTATATTAATCGGTTATACGGGTCCGAGATAAACACTTCTGCCAGCAGAAATCCGGATGATTCGCTTTATACGTTAATTTGGAAGCCCTTGGAGCGTTATCTCAAAGGCATTCATACCATTTATTATGCACCTGCAGGCATTTTACACCGAATCGCTTTCATAGCCTTGCGTTACGATACTAGCCATCTTCTGATAGAGAAATATCAACTGAACCATGTTTTAAGCACACGATCTGTCGTTTTTCGCCGGGAAGAATTGAAAAAACCGCTATCGGCTGCAGTATGGGGAGATATTGACTATGATCTTCGAGATACGAATAACGGACAGGAAACGGTTCCTACCACGAGAGGATTAAATGAAATGAGTACCACCGAATCAATCTTTAATCTTTATACAAACGATACACGTGGCTATAGAAAAGCCGGCTGGCCATCGTTATCCAACTCAAAAAAAGAAATAGCCCTTATTAAAAAGACAATTGCAAAATCAGCCAGCTCTGTTTCTGATGTGAGCGGGAGAAGCGCTACGGAGGAAGCCTTCAAAGCACTGAATGGAAAGAGTCCGCAATTGTTACATCTAGCCACTCATGGGTTTTTTCTTTCTGTCAAAGAAAACTCTTTAAAAGATGATGGTATGGACAACGGTTTCACCATGCAACAAAATCCGATGTTTAGAAGTGGAATTGTGTTAGCCGGTGGTAATCATGCCTGGACGGGAGGGAAAATTCCTGAAAACAGCGAGGACGGCATATTGACTGCGTATGAAATTGCACAACTTGATTTAAGTAATACTGAATTGGTGGTTTTAAGCGCATGCGAAACGGCTCTGGGTGAAACAAAGTATGCGAATGAAGGAGTGTTCGGCTTACAGCGTGCTTTCAAGCTCGCCGGTGTTAAAAAAATGATCGTGAGTTTGTGGCAGGTTCCCGATGATGCAACTGTTGAATTAATGACCTTATTTTATCAGAATTGGTTGGATGGTCAAACAATAAGAGAGGCTTTGCATAAGTCTCAAATGCAAATGAAGAAAAAATATCCGCCCTTTTTTTGGGCAGCCTTTGTAGTCGTAGAATAAGCTTTGCCACGGATTACACGAATCGACACGGATTAATCCGTGCGGCCTTTGTTGTAGTGCAGTAAACCAACGCAAAATCGGTCGAATTACACGCCAACCATTTCGTATTGAGGTCGTGGTCTTGTTCAGCCAATTCATGTCCACATAAGCTGATATCTCACGATGATCACTTTTTGGTACTTTTTCGACGGGAGGGTTTTGCTATTTTATTATACTCGAGCGCCAGGTTAATCCAGTAATCGAAATCCTTTTGTGATTTCATTCCTTGACTGCTAACTAACACAAAGCCCTTCATTGGCCTGCCAGTAAACTCCATCTCATGACATCCGATTCTTTCAAGGGCCTCATCGCGCTTTTCTGGATCGATGCGGCACATCAATTCATCCTTAAATATACCAACGCACATCTTCCCATTAACCATGAATGTCAGTCCTCCCATCATCTTTTTTTCTTCTGCTGAAGGAAGATCCTGCAAAGCGCGTCTTATCCGGCCTGCTAATTTCTCGTCGTATGCCATAGATGAATAATGCTGTTCTAAATTAATTACATTTCCTGACTTTGAAAGTGAACTGTGAAACGTCATGGGTAAAAAAAAGGGCCCTCTGTCGAAGGCCCTTGCGTACTAAGATCAGATCCTCTATTCTTTTAACCCCGTTGTATTGGTTGGTTTTTCGAATTTATATTCGCTTGATTCCAGTTTGCGAGGCGTTGGATAAATTTCATCCAGCGTATCGCCGTCATAAAGTCTTCCGTTCTTCATTACCATTTTTATCGTGTTGGTATTGCGGATATTTTCAAGAGGATTTTTATCCATTATAATCAGGTCTGCGAGTTTTCCATTCTGAATGGTTCCCAGGTCAGAATCAAGCCCTAAAGCCTCAGCCCCAAGCACCGTCGCAACTTTCAATACATCATGATTGTTCATACCGCCACTTTGCATGGCGATCATTTCCCAATGATAACCTAATCCCTGGAATTCACCATGACTTCCTATTCCCGCAAGCGCACCTTTTTCTACCATATTCTTCATAGACTTCGCATGTTTCATGAACACGTGCTCCTCAGGCATAAACCACTCACCCGCTCTGCGGGTTTTTGGCGCTAACTCATCGTAAGGCATGAAATGCTGCATCTTTTTGTCATTATATGGGTTCTCAGTTTGAAAGAAATAGTTCTCGGCAAACGGTCCACCGTAGGCTACGAGCAAGGTTGGTGTTACCGCCATTTTTGATTGTGCGATGGCAGTGGTAACATCATTATATAAAGGATAAACAGGGATAGCATGTTCATGTCCGGGATAGCCGTCAAGCAGATTCGTCATATTTAATTTATAGTTTAACGCTCCTTCCGTAGTCGGCATCAAACCCTGCTCGTTTGCAGCTTTTATGATCCATTCGCGCACCTGTCTTGGACCAGACATGTACATTTTGATATACTTCGTATTATAATACTTACTGTATTGTTTCAGGATATTGCTGGCATGGGCAGAATCCCGAACGTTATACATCCAAAATCCTACGCCCGGACCGGTTGAATAAATTCTTGGTCCAACCATTTTGCCAGCATCAACCATATCTCCGTAAGTAAGGACATCAGTCGTCGCAGTTTGGGGATCGCGTGTAGTTGTAACACCATATGCGAGGTTGGCGGCATAAATCCACGATTGATTCTTATGTATACCCCATTGGGCCCACATATGCGAATGGGTATCGACGAATCCTGGTACAATCGTCTTTCCATTTACGTCTATTGTTTTCGCATTTGACGGCACCGTTAAAGTGCCTGACTTTCCGACGGCTTTAATCCGGTTATTCACAACCAGGATATCTCCATTTTCGATGACCTCGTTCCCATTCATTGTAATAATCCTGGCACCTTTTAACAGCACTGAGGCTTTTGGAAAATCTTTTTCATAATATACCTTCACCTGTTTTTCTTCAGGCTTATACATTGGGTCTTCTTTCTTGTCTACAATCTTCTTGGTTAAAGAATCCGCCTTCGGTGAAAGTGTGTCAGATTTAAGCTTGACATTATTATCTGTAATTTTTTTGATTGCTGTATCAGTAGATTTTTTAGTGGTATCTGTTTTTGCTTTGGCCAAAGAGTCAGCTTTCTTCTTCGCTTCCTCTTTCTTTGCAATCTTAACGCTGTCGTCGAAGTCTTTGGCCTTATCTACATCGTAAATAAAATGAGAGTTTCCCAGGGACCAATGAACTTTTTTACCATCAGATTCCCAGGAAGGAAATTCACCACCAAATTCAGTGAGCTTTTTTGCCGGATATGCAGATCCGGTTGGTTCAGCAACGGATATATTAGCCGTTTTACCTGTTTTAGGAATTGTGACAACAAACAGGTCATTATTGACTTGCGCTATTGCACGTGCACCATCGGGTGATAATGTAATCTGCGCTGCAGGGGACGGCAATTGTACCTCCATTGCGCCAGCAACTTTTTCACTAAGCAAACAAAAATCTCTTGCGTTTAACTCATGCATATGCTCATCGTCCTTAAAATTGCTGATGCCAAAAGTGGTAATGCCAGTGATACGTGCATGAATTTTTTCATCGGTTCCATCCCACCGAATAGAAATCAGGTTTCCGCCCTGGTTCAGGTAAATGCGTTCTTCACCTTTTACAAAATGAGGATTGGCGCGAAAGGCCGCTCTATCTATCACGGTAACATCTCCGCCATTAGAACTGATCCAGCACAACTGGTTTTCAGAACTATTAGCCACAGGTCCGACTGACTCTTTGTATGAACGGAGCTTACCTTTCGAAAAAACAATCCGGTCGCCTTTGGGATTAAATACAGGCGTATTGTATAATGCCGGCTCTTTAGTTAGTTTTTGTACAACGGGCTTACCAGTTGCATTTACTTTGTAGAGATTGCCTCCATCAGGAGTCCATGTTGTAAACACAATCGAATTTCCATCAGGAGCCCATGTCGGTTGAGCTTCTGTAAAATCATGTGTAGTTAAACGCCTGGGACTTCCGTTGGGATAGTCCATCACATACAAACGGTCCAATGCTGTGAATGCCAGTTTCTTTCCATCAGCAGACGGCACAGCATTACGGATTTGCGTCACCAACGCATGGGAAGTATCCGAAACGGGATATTTAAATTCCAGGCGGGGGCCAAGTTCAAGTGTAACATCCGCCGAGAATGGAATTTCAGTTGGTTTCGCTCCGTCAATAGGAATGCGATAGATCTTTCCACCATAGGAAGCCAGTAATGCCTTGCTATCCGGCGTAAAACTCATACCTGGCAGTACTCCCATTGTTGCAATAGATTCCTGGTCATCCCTCTGTACAGGATAAGCAAGCCATTTTTCTCCGCCGCTTTCCATATCACGTAAAATCAACCCTGTCTTATCTTCGTAACGAGACCCATACACTATCCATTTTCCATCCCTGGATACAACCGGTGTGAACGCCGAGCCGTATCGGGCAGCGATTGTAGTTGATTTTGCATTTTCTCTATCGTATACGCCTATTTGATATTGCGGCATTGGAGCGTTATACGTCCACGGACCGAGACGCTGGGAGTAATAAATATATCGGCCATCAGGACTTACAACAGGGTCGATTGTTTTCAATCCCTGGGTCTCAATTAATTGTGCTCCACCCCCTGCATCTTTATGCATGATCCAGAGTTTCACATCCAATCTTCCTTTCGCAGCAATAATATAATTGCCATCAGGAGTCCATGCGGCAGACGGAAAATTCTGATCGCGATCTTTTGTCACCTGGACGGTATCTTTTTTCTCAGTATCGATATACCAGAGATTTTCTGATCCGCTACGATCAGATGTAAACAGAATCTTTTTTCCATCAGGACTATAACGTGGATGTGTATCAAATGCAAGCCCTGTTGTAACAGGAGTCGCCTTTCCGCCGGCCGCCGGGATGGTGTAGATATCTCCCATCAGGTCAAACAAAATCGTTTGTCCGTCGGGGCTCATATCAACCGACATCCATGTCCCTTCGCTGGTATTGAAGGAAATTTTACGAGTAGGCTTTAACGGGAGACTGCCATTTACAGTAAATTTCGAGGTATCTTTTTTTGTAGTATCAGCAAACGGAACTTCTTTTTGTGATGCAACGTCATAAATTTTTTCCTTGAAAGAGGCAAGTACTACGCCAATTGCTAACAGGCCCGTCAAAAAGGCAATCGTGCGGCCGCCAGTCTTAAAAACAATACGAGTCATGGAGTTAATTTTAGGGTCTGAATGTATCAAATTCCTTTTGGATAATAACAAAAAAATGGATGGAAGGACATTGATCCATCTCATGCTCAAAATAAAATAGAATTCGGTTCAGGTTGGTTCGTAGGGTTTTTCATATCTTTTATTTTAAATCGCTTACATGCCTGCCAGTTATATTCTATCCTTAGACCAGGGAACTACGAGTTCGAGAGCCATCATTTTTGATCATTCGGGGACAATTGTAGCGGTGGCCCAGAAGGAATTTCCGCAGCATTTCCCAAAACCCGGTTGGGTTGAACATGATCCCGAGGATATCTGGTCGTCTCAGTTTAGTGTTATGGCTGAAGTACTGGCCAAATCAGGTATTAAAACAGATCAACTGGTTGGAATTGGAATCACTAATCAGCGAGAAACTACTGTGGTTTGGGACAGAACCACAGGGAAGCCTTTAAGTAATGCCATTGTATGGCAGGACCGCAGAACATCGGAATATTGTGATACATTAAAAACCCAGGGGCATGAAAAGATGATCCGCGAAAAAACGGGGTTGGTTATAGATGCCTATTTCTCCGCAAGCAAACTGAAATGGATCCTGGATAATGTCAAAGGAGCGAGAGAAGGTGCAGCGAATGGACAAATTGCTTTTGGTACCGTAGATAGTTGGCTGATCTGGAAACTAACGGGAGGTAAGAAACATATTACTGATGTCACAAATGCATCGCGGACAATGCTTTTAAATATTCATACAGGAGAATGGGATGATGAATTGTTAGCTCTTTTCGATATTCCGAAAATGATTCTTCCAGAAGTAAAGTCATCGAGCGAAGTATATGGAATGACAGAAACAGGCGTTCTGCACGCAAACATTCCGATTGCCGGAATCGCCGGCGATCAGCAGGCTGCCTTGTTCGGTCAGATGTGTACGCAGCCAGGCATGGTGAAAAATACATATGGAACCGGATGCTTTATGTTAATGAATACCGGTGAGAAAGCAGTCGCCTCGAAGAATAACCTGTTAACAACAATTGCATGGAAATTGAATGATAAGATTGAATATGCTTTGGAAGGAAGCATTTTTATCGCGGGTGCTGTCGTGCAGTGGCTTCGTGATGGCTTGCAGATTATTCGTTCATCGGGTGAGGTGGAGGGACT
>DAINQQ010000262.1:0-6839 GCA_036742645.1 Flavitalea sp. | reverse complement strand
GGATGGGGTAAGATGGGTAACTCAACACCAGTCCCAACAAGCAATGCCTTCAGTACAGCTGGATCAGGAGCAACCGTTGGATATGATTTAACTGGTAGCCAGACGAGCGTATCACCGGGTCTTGCACTAACGGGTATCGGTAATCCTAATGCACAATGGGAAGATAACGCTACTGTAAACATAGGTTTCGATGGTACGTTCCTGAATAATAAACTCGATATCATTTTCGACTGGTACACACGTAAAACGAGCGAGCTTCTGTTCCGCCAACAACTTCCAGGTACATTAGGAACAGCACAATCTCCTGTTGTGAATATTGGCTCTATGGAAAATACCGGCGTTGACATGATGATTACCTACAAGGGAAAGGCATCAAAACTTCGTTACGAAGCCGACTTCATTTTCACCACGTATAAAAATGAGATCACCAAAGTTTCCGATATCACAGACAATTTTGATATAGGTTTCACAAACAGGATCGGTGGTGGTATCGTTCGTAACGCTGTTGGCCAGGCTGTTTCTTCATTCTACGGTTATCAAGTGCTAGGACTTTTCCAGAGCGCCGCTGAAGTAACGGCCGCACCAACACAAACTGGTGCTGCTCCCGGACGCTTTAAGTACGCTGATGTGAACAATGATAAGGTGATTAATGATCAGGATAGAACTTACATCGGCAACCCGAACCCGGATTTCACGTATGGGGTTAATTTAAGGCTGTATTATGGCAACTTCGACTTTGAAGCATTATTTTACGGAGTGCAGGGTGGAAAGGTGTTGAACTTCACGCGTTGGTTCCTTGACTTCTATCCTTCTTTCGCTGGAATCGGTAAGTCTACTAAAGTTTTGAATGCGTGGACACCTACAAACACTAACACAAGCGTTCCTAAATTTGAAAATGTCTCGAACTTCAGTACTAATGCCGAATTGAATTCGTATTACGTGGAGGATGCTTCTTACTTAAGAATGCGTAATATAAAGCTCGGATATACCATACCTGCGAATCTTCTTCGTAAAGCCGGAATTGAACGGTTGAGATTATTTGTACAGGGAACAAACCTGTTTACGGCAACTAAGTATTCAGGAACCGATCCGGAAGTAAGTGGTGTTGATACAAACTTTGGTGTTGATGTGGGCAACTATCCTGCAAACAAGCAATTCCTTTTCGGTTTAAGCCTTGGCTTATAACAATCATCATAGGTAATAGTTAAAAAATGCTCAGTATGAAAAATAAAAGTCTTAAAATTTTGTCACTTTTTGCAGTACTCGCGATGGTCATCGTGATCGTTGCCGCCTGTAAAAAGAGCTTTCTCGAACAGAAAACAACTGGTCTGTTAACGGAAGCGGAAGCCCAAAGTAAAAAAGGAGCACAACAATTTCTTACCAGTTCTTATGCTGCTCTGAAAGGCATCGGTTGGGAAGGCGGTGGAACGAATTGGGTTTACGGAAGTATAGTCGGTGGTGAAGCGAATAAAGGTTCTGATGCGGGTGACCAGGCTGCTATTGTTCCGATTCAGCAATATGTGCCATCCCCTACCAATAATTACTTCAACCTGAAGTGGAACGCGCTCTACGAAGGTATTGCGCGGACTAACGGCACAATTCGTATTGCAACCAAGCTCACAACTGCGGATATCGCAGACGCGGAAAAAAATCAGATTTTGGCAGAGGCAAGGTTCTTGCGCGGATATTACCATTTCGAGGCGAAAAAGATGTGGGACAAAGTTCCATATGTAGATGAAACTATTAGTGGTACAAATGCTAAGGTTCCGAACACCGATGATATATGGCCTAAAATTATGGCTGATCTTGACTTTGCAAGAAATACGCTTGACGTCAAAAAAGACGCAATTGGCAGAATCAACAAATGGGGTGCTGCTGCAATGACTGCTAAAGCCTTGCTTTATCAAAAGAAGTTTGCAGAAGCGAGAACGATCTTTACAGATGTGATCGCGAATGGTAGAAATTCAGCCGATACCAAGCTGGCATTAGCGCCTGCATATCATGATCTCTTTAACGCCGACCGCGAAAATGATCCCGCTGTGCGTGCTGAAACACTATTCGCGTATGAGGCTTCAGTGAATGATGGTTCCGGTGGAAACAATGCGAACTATGATAATATCCTCAATTTTCCTTACGATGAAAGCGGTAATTCTCCCGGCGGTTGCTGTGGATTCTTCCAGCCTTCATTTGAATTTGTGAATTCATTCAGAACAAATGCGCAGGGATTGCCATTGTTGGATGGTTCTTATAATGTCGGCGCTAACCAGGTAAAAAATGATATGGGTCTGGAATCTACCGCACCTTTCACTCCCGATGCTGGTAATTTGGATCCCCGCCTGGATTGGACAGTCGGCCGCAGGGATATTCCTTACTTAGATTGGGGTGTTCATCCAGGTAAAAAATGGATCCGCGACCAGGGTAATGGTGGACCTTATGCTCCGAAGAAACTGGTATATTATAAGAGCCAAAAAGGAAAACTATCAGATGGGACAAACTGGGCAAGTGGTTTGACTGCTATCAATTATAAGATCATGCGTTTAGCGGATGTACTTTTAATGGCAGCAGAAGCAGAAATTGAAGTTGGAAGCCTCGAGAAAGCCCGCGAGTATATTAATCTGGTTCGCGCCAGGGCAGCACAACCAAGTACATTTGTACCAGGTGCACCTGCGACTTATGTAATTGGATTATATGCCACGCCTTTTGCAAACCAGGCTGCGGCAAGAACTGCAGTTCGTTTCGAAAGGAAGCTTGAATTAGGAATGGAAGGCCATCGCTTCTTTGACCTTGTACGTTGGGGCATCGCTGCACAGGAAATCACTGCCTTCCTTGCATACGAAAAACCAAAGTTGAGTGCTGGTTATGGAAGTGCTACATTTGTTTCTCCTAAAAACAATTACTTCCCGATACCTCAGGTGCAAATAGATCTTCAAAAAGAAGGTGGTACATCTACACTCACTCAAAACCCAGGATACTAATTGTAGATTTCTTATAAAAATTTTTAACAACAGGGCAGACCCGACATCTGCCCTGTTGTTATTTGATACGTCGCATTAATTAAATTTGACTGAATTGCAATAGTACGATTTCAGCGATTGATCCATTGAAGGAAAATATATTACACATAAAACCTTATGCATACCTGCAATGAATAAACTGGTTAATTTGCTTTTTTTTCTTGCAGGTATAATTTTTATCATATCTCTCGCAAGTTGTAACGACTCACAACAATCCGCAAACGAAGAAAACCTACATCAGGGATTTGAACTCTCTCAGAAATACTGCGGTAGTTGCCATTTATTGCCCGAACCAGACTTGCTTAATAAAGCGACCTGGGCAGAGCATGTACTTCCAAAAATGGGAACCCTGATCGGTTTCCGTCGATTCGCATCAGACTACATCGCAGTCTCTGATACGGCAAATGGTTTAACGCTGGAACAATGGAGAAACATTGTACGATACTATGTGAGCAATGCTCCTGAAGAGCCGTTGGATTCAGAATCATCTACTCGGAAAATTAAAATGCAATTGCCGAATTTTGAAATTGAGATGCCTGGTACAGGAATTAAAAACCCCGCTACTACCACCGTGCTGATCGATGCGAAAAACAGGAACCTATTGTTTGCTGACGGATCCACCGAGTATTGTTATACATTATCTGGAAAGTCTTTACAAGACTCGGTTAAAATCGGTATCGGCGTGTCAAATCTATATAAACAGGATACAAGCCTTATGGCTCTTTCTATGGGTGTTCTTTATCCCTCTGATGCGAAGTCGGGGAACCTGGTCATGTTAACTGATAGTAGTCGAAACATGATTAGATTAATGGAAAGCCTTCAGCGTCCTGTGCATGCAAGCTATGCTGACCTAAATGGAAATAGTCTCCAGGATATTGTCGTCTGTGAATTTGGAAATACAGTTGGCCAATTGGCCTGGCTCGAGCAAATAGCTCCATTGAAGTTTACCAAACATGTCTTGAGAGCATTCCCGGGTGCCGTTAGAACCGAAATATTTGATTTTAATAAAGATGGTCTACCTGATATAATGGCGTTGATGGCGCAAGGGGATGAAGGTATTTTCATCTATTACAATAACGGCAACGGGAACTTCAAAGAAGTAAGGGTCTTGCGATTTTTACCAACCTATGGTTCCAACTATTTTGAATTGACTGATTTTAATGGTGACGGATTTCCCGACATACTTGCTTCAAATGGTGACAACGGTGATTATCCACCAATATTAAAATCATATCATGGCATTCGGATTTATTTGAACAACGGCAAGAATAAATTTTCTGAAAAACTGTTTTTACCCGTACATGGGGTTTGCAAGGTAATCGCAAGGGACTTCGATGCCGATGGTGATACGGACCTTGCATCCATCTCATACTTCCCGGATTACCATAAGACACCTGAAGAAAGTTTTATTTATTGGAGAAACGAAGGCAATCTGGAATTCCGACCATTTTCTTTTGCCGAATCTACAGCGGGGCGTTGGCTGACAATGGATGCGAATGATTTGGATGGCGACGGAGATGTGGATATTGTACTCGGAAATGCCAAGTTCACTTTAGGTGCAATCCCTCCTGCGTATATGAAAAAATGGAATGCGTACAGCCCATCAGTTTTAATACTAAGAAATCAACTTCACTGAATATTTCAAAAGAGTTCACATCGTTCAATGTTGCACAATAAGTCTCAGGCTTGAAATTGCATGTGTTCTTTACATTTGCCATTATGGCAAATGTTTTTTTAAAGAAGAAAATAGCTAACCGTGTTTTGAATGGTCATCCATGGATATTTACAAATGAAGTTCAGGATTCGAATTTAAGCGGAACCGCGGGAGAAATTGCTGATGTGTATACACACGACAAAAAATTTGTTGGTAGAGGCTATACAAATCCAAAATCGCAGATTTTCGTACGGCTTCTAACGAGAGATATGCAGGAGCAGATCAATGATGATTTCTTTTATCGCAGGCTATTACAAGCATGGGAATACAGGAAGCAGTTGGGATATGTCGAGAACTGCCGGCTAATCTTTGGGGAAGCTGATAATCTTCCTCAATTAATCATAGATAAGTTTAATGATTACTTCGTTGTTCAAACGCTGGCCCTCGGTATCGACGTATGGAAACCTTCAATAGTAAAAGCATTAAGCAATATATTTCAACCGAAAGGCATATATGAGCGGAACGATGTGCCGGTGCGGGAATTAGAGGGTCTGGATCAACGCAAAGCATTCCTTTCTGAACCCTTTCCTACCGAGATAATAATTAATGAGAATGGCTTACAATTTTATGTGGATATCGAAAAAGGTCAAAAGACAGGTTACTTTCTTGATCAGCAAGATAATCGGAGAGCGATTCAACATATCGCGAAAGGAGCAGATGTGCTTGGAGCGTTTACATATACAGGTACATTTGAAATTCACGCGGCTCACTATGGAGCCAGGTCGGTGTTAGGATTAGACATTTCTGAAAACGCAGTAGCACAGGCAAATCGGAATGCCGCGCTAAACAAATATGATCACATCTGCCATTTCGAATCCGGCAACGCCTTTGATATTCTTAAAACTTGGTCAAAAGAGCGCAGGCAGTTTGATATCGTCATGCTCGATCCGCCCTCATTTACTAAATCAAGAGCTACAATTCAAAAGGCAGTCGCCGGTTACAAGGAAATTAACCTCCGGGGAATGAAACTCATTAAGCCGGGGGGATTCCTGGTAACCTCCAGTTGCACAAATCTTGTTCCACCAAATATGTTTCTGGAAATTATTGAGCTAGCGGCAATGGATGCACGCAGAAAGCTTAGGCAGGTCGTCTTTACTACCCAATCAGCTGATCATCCTGTAATATGGAATTTAGAAAACACCAATTACTTAAAGTTTCTGATTGTACAGGTGCTGTAATAAAGGCTTTGTAGCGAAACTTGTTATTTCGAAACCTGGAACTTGCCGGAGTCTATCATCTTTCCACTCTTATCTTTCAACTGGAAAATATATACACCACGGTAAAAGTCGGTAAGATTTACAATAGTACGCGGCGTTACATTGCTGACTTCATACACCTTCTTTCCGAGGAAATTGAAAATCTGAAAAGTGTAGGACTTATCGTAGCCTTTTTGAAAATCAAAGTTAATGATTGAAGTAGCTGGATTCGGATAAAACTTAATGATCTTAGTAGTGGCTTCCAGCTCAGAAGACGTAGGTGTACGGTCCTGGCTGTAAGTTGTGAAAGACAATAATAGGGTTATGATCAAAGGGTAAAAAATCTTCATGCACGATGATATTTTACAATTACGGCTCAAGATATTTCCTTTTATTCAGATTTGCAACTGCCCTGGACAAATTTAGGCTATTTATAAGAAGACGGCCCTGTATTATTGTGCGCTTCAAGGCATTGATTATCAATTTAGTGATGCCAGCGTTTTTTGGATCTTGGCCAAATCCGGCGTTTCCCCAGGGTTCTCCAGCACCTCAGCATATTGAACCAGGCCCTGCTTGTCTATTACGAACGCGGACCGTTTCGAAACCCCACGCATATCTAAGCCAAACTTCTCGTACAATGAGCCATATGCAGCCGAAACCTCTTTATTGAAATCACTCAAAAGTGAGAAATTTAAACTTTGTTCCTCTTTATATTTCGCTAAAGCATAATGTGAGTCGACGCTGATTCCAAATACCTCTGCCTCGGGCGTCTCAAAATCACCGATATTATCTCGCACGCTACATAGTTCTTTGGTGCAAACACGCGAGAATGCGAATGGGAAAAAAAGCAAAACAATATTTTTTCCCCTCAGTTCGCTGAGAGTAACTTTTTTTCGTTCTGTGTCATATAGGGAA
>DAINQQ010000261.1:0-6857 GCA_036742645.1 Flavitalea sp. | reverse complement strand
TTGCCGCGACGGATCCACTTTTTTGAAGCAAGGCAACGGGTGTTGTGGTAATGCCCATCGATGAATTGAACAATATCTCTGAAATATATTCTGCCGGTTGTTCACCGATTATGTCCACGGTTAAACCCAATGCCTGCCAGCTCGAAACCCAGTTCCGCATTTCACCCCCGCTTCTGCCAACTAATTGCAGGTGAATCTTGATATTGCTTTTTTTTGAAACACTAGCGACTTCCCGTGTAAAATCATCAACAAGCAAACTCGGATGTATTCCCCCGAACAAAACAAGATCGATTTTGGAAGGTATTTTCGATTTAATTTGCCTATTTGGTCTGGCGTGTGCGCTTAGTGGTATGTTTCCGAACAGCGGCAGAGAATCCACCTTGACGCCCATTTTTGCCAATTGATTTTTATACAAATCTGTATGCGTATGAATCAGAACCGGCTCTAAAGTCTTAATAAAGCGTCTAATCAGGAATTTTTGCATTCGACCAATCAGAACTTCCTTTAATGAGGCATTCACTTCCATTCCTATCCACAGCTCATGAAACATTATATGAGCTTTGTAACCCTTACTCACTTCCCTTAATTGGCGTATAACCTGAAACGGAAGGCCACGCTTATGAAATGAATAGGAAACAAATTGTATGCTGATGACATCGGGATTGAATTCCAGGACCCAACTTCTGATCTTTCTCTTCTTTGCTATTTCCAACCAACGTGCCGGAATACGGTACACAGGCAAATGATGTTGATCAATTTCCTCCAGTATTAAATTCGCATCCGAAACAAATCCGTCATTAATTGCGATGGCAACAGTTTCATGACCCTGATGGATCATCTCCGTTGCAAGCCGACGAACATAATCGCCTACTCCATCCTGACCTGGCTCGAGGCATCCGCTGAGAAATAAAACCTTCATTACTGTTTCTGTCAATTACTCTGATATTTCGATCTCTTGAGTGCGCTGCAAAAGAAAAGATGGAACGAAGCTGTTGATGACATATTAATTCCTGATAAGTCTAATCCCAGGCGCACCTGGATAACCAGAGGGTGATTTTATTGAAATAGTCGCCGATATGCGTTTTGATTGAGGAGGTCCTGCCTTCTTTTCCTGACGACTTTTGCGGGAACGCCCGCCACGACAGAATATGGAAGTACATCCTTTGTAACTACAGCGCCAGCTGCTATCACGGCTCCTCTTCCGACCTGTACACCGGGCAATATGACTGCACGAGTACCTATCCATACAAAATCATCAATAACCACTTCCCTGTTTCGACCCATAAAATCCGGGCTATCGAGGTCATGGTCAGCAGTAAGAATTATAACCTCCTGCGAAATAGAAACATAATCCCTTATAGTGATTTGGCCACGGACATCAATCCGGCATTTTGCGTTAATCACAGAATGATGCCCGATAACAAAATCTCGCGCGCTATCAAAGGTGCAGTGCATAAAAATATTAGTATGAGGCCCGATATGAAATCCCATCACTTTTCGGTAATACCACTTCCTGACTGAATGACTTGGTATCCTATTGATCCATTCATTACAGATATAAAGTCGTAGCTCTGAAAAAAAACCTTTAACCGTCATGTATTAATAATTAACCGGATCCCTCATTGCAACGATTCTAAGCAGTCGTCACTGATGGCTGGTAAGCTTTACATACCTGGTTGTATTTTCGACGCAGGTAATTGAAATATTTATCAACACTCGCTTCATCCAAATGAATACCGTCAGGCGTCTTGTATCGGTCATCCGGGTTCGGTGTTATCCAGTAATATTTTTTCTCCGGGAATAGAGATTTTAATTTATCGCGCTGGTAAGTTGCCAACTTTGAATTCATCAATTCCTCGTCAATCGGCATTTCAAAAAAAACAATCTGGCAGCCTTTCGAGGAAATCGCTTCGATGTATTCACGAAGACTCGTCAAAACTTTATCAAACCTGCCAGGGTCTGGTAATTCGTCATAAAGGCCTTTAAAGAATTCGAGTGATGGTTGAAACAATGACTTAGTTTTCTTTTCTGTTAAGCGGTTTTTCCCTTTGATCAATTCTTTCATAATGGATTTAGGCGAATGCTTTCTGAGGAGTGCTGGAAAAATAAATCTGAGGTGATATAAAACCCGATCAAAAAGCTGCGATGTAAGATCCTGGTTAAACCCTTTGAAAATGTAATTCGTTTCAATAAATAGTACTGCAGGTATCTTCTTGGATAAGGCAATTATTTCAACCCCCGCACAACTTCCAGAATAAGGTAAGAATAAATTGAAAGAATCTCTCCACGCTTGCTCGGTCCTTAAATCGCCGATCAATCCTGATCCCGTAAACACCTTCGTATAGGACACTTTGGAATAGACAAACTCTTCCGCTCGTTCTTCGTTTGAGTAGATGACTTCCTTCCGAAGTGGAAAAATCAGCAGAATGCCATTATAGATCAAAAACAAAACTGTTATCCAAAGAACAATGCTCACCATCGTACGAAAACCTTTTTTTTGCCAGGTGCCAATAAACCGTATCTGATCTCAAATCAACTGCCGTATGAAGAAATAAGAATTAAAGCCTGTAAAATCGTCCAATAAAATTCCCGATGGATACAGAAAGTCGTTTTACTTTAACCTGCATGGACGGATAATAAACAAGTGGCCCGTCCGCATATGACCAGAACCTGCAATCTGCCAGTGATGGCGGGCTACCTTTTATCGCGGACCATATAAAATTTTTCTTCCATGGTTTGGGAGAGCCGACAGCATGTGACATTGTCCAGCCTCCATGAACAAAGTCCATCCCCTCTGGTCCAATCTCACTGATCGGAACCTTACAACACATTGCCGCCACATTGAAAGCATCCTGGTCGATAGAATAAAAAGGGTATGTCCTGTCCAGAGACATAAATTGATCACGATTGGGGTTGTAATACTCAATCGCAGTATCAACTACTTTACTCCATATAAAAAGGAAATCAATGTGTTTTTTCGAAACACCACAGAAGCCACTGTTGATATAAGACTGAAGATTTCTAACGGGAGTCAAATCACACCTCGATGCAACACTTTCCCATTCCCGACGTATGGGATGAGAAGAAGGCATATCATTGCTCGTGATCTCATGTACCATTGCAACTCCATGCTCCATCCAGTTTTCATAGAAATCCCACCTGCATTTGATTACAATATCAGGATCAAAATAAGCAAGAAAATTTGCGTTACCGGTGCAGCCATCGAAAAGTTCAAGCATGAACTTCGGCTTGTAGTGCGCAAGATGATAGTCGGTCTGAATTGGAAGGAAATGAACATGCAGGCCACCAAGCACTTCAACAGATTTTGCCCCATCCCAATCCAAGTCCTTATTTGATGATGCGTTGCTAGCCCATGGTGGTAAATTTTGCCCACGGTATCCAACAAAAACATTTCCCCTAAATCCATTTTTGTACAGGGAATTTATCAGTGCGGCAACACCATAATGATAATGACCCTCAAAAAGCGTACAGACAGCTGAAGTCAAGTTCAAAAGTTTTTATTAAATGAAAACGATTTATTATTTGCCGATGTGGAAGACTGGTGGACAGGCTTAAGCAACAGAAGATACCTGTCTTATCTTAAACCAGCCATACAGACCGTGTAGCAAAACAGAAACTATTCCTACAAGAATATTAAATTCAAGAATTCCCAAAAGCGTAGAAATATCCAGCAAAATTATTCCCGCAATAATTGCCATGATATTGATTGAAACAGCTACTATGGGATTCATTATCCAGCCCCGGCTTGAATTCAATGCATAAAAAGCTCCTGCTATTAATGCTAATGAACTACCACCAATACTTAATAACAGCTCGAATTTCAAACCGGCATAATTCTCACCAAGTACCCACAATACCTGGGGGGCAAACATCCAGGCGAATAGTATCACGATCAGGAATAATGCGATCAACAAAGTAAACATGACTATGTACCGGTTGAATAATATTTTCCGTTCAGCCGCTAACCGGGCAAACCGCGGAGCAACAAGTGTCCCAATCACAACGCTGATCAGTCCGAGAATAGCAGCTAACCGGCCCAACGCTCCAATCTCGGCAACAGAATCAGTAGAACCAAAGATTGAAATCAGCCAAATTGTTATTTGACCCGAGAAACTATAATAGATCGCCATCGGAAGTATTCTCTTAATAAATGAGATGATCTCCTTACTCACTCCGGGATCTGATTTCGTGTTCCAGTCAACGAATTTTGTTGAAATTTTTCGAAGACCGATATTCGCCCAAATTCGCGATACACCACTTGCCAGCATTGCAATAAACGCAAATGGAAAAACAAACAATGAAGCAGTTGTGAGAACTAATCTTGCGAGGCCTGCTATCACCTGGTTCTTTTGTAGCGGCAAAATATCCTGGTTCAACTTTGATGGTACCTCTAAAAGAGTATCAGTTAGAGAAGCAAAGAACGCTGGAATGATCGAAAGGACTATAAGAGTTATTACCCAAATAGAAGCTCCATGATAGTAGAGCAGGTATGTAAAAATGGGAACAACAAATAAAAGACTAATTATCCCCATTGTCCTCCTGATTTTCATTCCCGAAACTAACACAACGCTAAGTCGTTCAGGGTTGTCCCAAACTCTTCCTCCCTGGGCCATTACTGCGGCAGAAATATCACACTCTGCTAAAACTGTCATTGTAGTCAACATCGTATTCGCTAATGTGTACAACGCATATTCATGTGGCGACAACAGGCGGATGATCAATATCCCGCATGCCAACCCTACGGCCTGGACGATGATCTGCGCTAATCCTGTAATTGATATGAACCTTCCCCAGTGAAATGCTTTAAGGTAGACAGGATGCGTCCTTAATCGGTAAACCAGGGCTTTCATAGTGGTTTTTAACTTTCCTGCATCAAATTAAACCAGTGACTTTCCGACTTTCTCGATACCATTGGAACCGTTAGAAGTATAATAGCCAATATACTGTTTGTCAGTTGCGGCTTGTCTCACATCATTCAGAATGAGCTTCACATTCTTGAGGGATTTATTTCTTACAAATTCGTCGAGATAGCTCAGTTGCCTCCTGGACGTTTTCTGAGATCGCACTATATAAATAATGGTGTCGCTGTATTCGGCTAAAATAAAGGGATCACTTACCAGGAACGCGGGTGGTGAATCGACGATCACATAGTCATACTGTGACTTTAGTGTTTCAAAGAGCAGACTCATTTTCCCGGAGGATAAAATATCTGCAGGATTAAGTGGAACGGGTCCTGCGGGATAAATATGAAGATCAGGGATGCTATCAGACTGTTGAGCGATCTCCATCAAGTCGGTTACCTCTCCATTCAGAAAGCTGGTAAGACCCGTTATATTATTTAAATGCAGTTGCGTATGAATAATTGGTTTTCGCACATCGAATTCCAATAATGCAATTTTTTTTCCGGGAAGCGCATACACGGCTGCCAGGTTCAGGCTCGTGAATGATTTGCCTTCGCCACTGAAAGAAGATGTTACCAGGATAATCTTCTTATTCCTTTCCTTTAACAAAAAAGTAAGGTTGGTCCTGATAGACCGGAACTGCTCGCCGATCAATGATCTGTCGATCCTCTTCACTACAAGCTGACTTTTGATTTTCGGAAGATGTGAAATCTCTCCCAGCAACGGAAGTGATGAAAACCTGAAAATATCATCCCGTGTATTGACCTTATCATTAAAAAGAGTACGAGCAAATACAAAACCAGCAGCAAGGAAAACTCCAAGCAGCATTGACGCTATTAAAATATTCTTGCCGTTTGGTTCGACCTGTCCATAACCTATAGCAGAATCAATCTGCTTGTAATGTGGAGTGCTTGAAGCTGTACTGGAAATCGCCGCTTCCTCCCGCTTTTGCAAAAGGTAGAGATATAAACCTTCTGTAATGCTTTGCTTGCGTTTGATTTCCTGCAGGACCCGTTCATTGTGCGGTATGGACGACAGAAAATTCTGATACTGGCTATTTTGTTGCCGGAAATTATTTTCCTGTAGTCTCAGATTCTTGTTGATATTATTGAGACTCTCTAATATGCTGCCTTTTAAATTTCCGAGCTGAGCATTATAATCCTGCATCACCGTGCTGCCTGGTGCAAGGACTGGCGCTTCCCGCTCACGTTTCAATTGGACTTCGTTATACTTGGTAATTAGGGATGCAAGGGTTTCATCATTCAAGCCGAGTGAAGAAGGAACCAGCTTTCCATTATTAGCGGAATTTGAAAAATAATTCAGGATCATAGATGCAACACCTTGCTGTATCGACAGATCCTTGATTGTCTTGGCTACTTCGTTTGAGCTTTCCAGTGATATTGAAGACTGACCTCTTATATCCACCAGCCGATTACTACCCTGGTAATTTTCAAGCGTGCCTTCAACTCCCTTCAATTCTTTTGAAATGTTCACCAGCCGTTCATCAATAAACTGAACAGTGTTTTCGGAAAGTCTGGTCCTCTCCTCGATGTCCATCAGGTTAAATTCCCTGAACAGGGCATCAAGAACATCCTTACCCAACTCGATGTTCTCGGTTCTTAATGATATATTAATGGCATTCGTCTTTGAATCATGCACCCTTACTGCCAGATTGTTCAAAAAATCGGCCGCAGTTTTCTCAACAGGTTCCCATCGTACAATGTATTCAACATCGCTGGCTCGGATCCGTCGATTCAGCCGCAAAACAAAATTTTGGTAATTATGCATGAAAGGTTTTCCCCACTGAAAAGACTTAAATGGTTCGTCCTTATTATTACTGAAAGAAAATTCTCCACCCGATGAATCAATATTTTTTATGGTGATAGTATAAGAATAACAACAGTTGTCATCTTTATCAAGAACAAGGGTAAAAGG
>DAINQQ010000260.1:0-7115 GCA_036742645.1 Flavitalea sp. | reverse complement strand
CCTCCGCGAACCTGTGTCTGCTGGTTATTAAATACATCCCAGTTAAATCCAATTCTTGGCGAAATCAACGGATTCGTTCCTGGTTTTTGGCCAACATCATAATGTTTTCCGTCCCGGAACGTCAGAGCCGGAACATTAGGGTTTGATTCAAATTTGTTATCGAAGACCGGAACATCAACGCGCAGACCGTATGTCAGGGTAAAGTTATTTTTCACACGCCATTTATCCTGAGCAAAAAAACCCAGTTCAGTGGCCCCTATCAAAGCAAACGGAAACGAGCCATCTTTTGTGAGTGAATATTGCAGCAAGTAAGTTCTTGCATTCGGCGCATTGTTATTGACACTGTTATAAAAATCAGTTAGGCTGTTAAACACATAAAGTCCTTCATAATTTGGGGCGAAGCCATTCTTGAAGTCTTTTTTATAGTACTGTACGCCTACATTGAGTTCATGTTTCCCTGCATAGTAGGTGTAGTTATCCGAGACCTGGAAAATATCAGTATTAAGAAGGTTATTATAGGTGAAAGGTTCGTAACCAAAGCTTGTGTAGGTTTGATTTTGTCCGTTCAAAATATCTACCAGTGGGAAATCGCCACTTGCCAGCGAAGACCTGAAATCACGCAGAGCCGAATAACCGATCTGCAATTTGTTATTCATCTTACTGCTTAAGCGCGTGTTCAGTTCTCCAATAACAATATTGAAGTTGTTGTTAATCGAGTAGCCGGTGCCACTAAAAGGAAGGCCGGTATTGCTTGGCTGCCTGGAACCTACAGCCCCGCTATTGCTGGCCGCTACATCTCGAATTGATTTGAGGTAATTGTATTTAAGTGTAAGCGTATTTGCTTTGTTGATATTAAAATCAAGCCGTACAGTCAATTTATCGCTATTCGTTCTGTAGCTGTAATTTTCATACAGGCCTGGGTCATATCCAAACTTTGAAATCAAAAAGTCTTTCAGTGCATCCAATGTATCGGCAACAGCCTGTGACGTAATTCCTGGCACCGCTGTCTGACCCGGTTTATTTGCCACTAATGTGGTAGCGGGTTGTGATATTCTTTCCTGCTCACCGCTTATAAAGAAAAATAGTTTGTTCTTAATGATCGGTCCTCCGATCGACGCACCCCTCAGATTATAGTCGAAGTCTGATTTAGGAACTTTATTTGTTCTTACATTATACCCCTGCAAATCCGGAGTGCGTATATAGGTATATACAGATCCTTTGAACTGATTCGTTCCACTTCTTGTTACTGAATTGATACCGGCACCCGAAAAACCACCCTGCCTTACATCATATGGAGAAACGTTCACTTGTATCTGTTCTATCGCGTCAAGGCTGATGGGTTGCGAGTTGGTTTGACCCCCGAGTGTCGACGACAATCCGAAAGCATTATTGAAATTTGCTCCATCGACGGTAACGTTATTATATAAATTGTTTCGGCCGCCAAAGCTTAACCCGTTGGACGAAGGAGTAAGCTTCGTAAAATCCTGCAGACTTCTGTTTATAGTCGGTAATCTTTCAATTTGCATTCTGTTGATCACCTCCTGGCTGCCGGTACGATTTTTATTAAACGTTTTATCAGGCCGGGCACTTACAATGACCTCTTCAAGCTGGTCGGACTGACTGGTTAATTTAAAATCGGCATTGAACTCCTGGCCGAGAATTAGTGTGATGTTACTTTGTGTTTCACTTTTGTAACCGACGAAGCTGATCGTTAAATCATAAGGGCCGCCGATGCGCAAGTTTGGAAGGTTATAATGTCCGTCGTTACGACTTGTTGTAGAATACTTTGTCCCCGAAGGTAGATGCACCGCAGACACTGTTGCTCCTGGTACCGGGCCGTTCTGATCCGTGACGACTCCACGGATTTCCGAGGTAGTTTCCTGCGCTACCAATTTCGCAACAGAAAACATACATAATACAATGATCAACGCGCGGCTTGCGAATTTTCTCATACACAGTTTAGTTTAAATGATTAACACAATACATTATAGAACTGGCGAACAAGCGTGGAATTGATGGAACAAGCAAATGCTATCGGGAGACGGGTTACTAAACAATTTCAATTCAATCATTTCTTAACCTCTGCAAATGTAAGGAAGATGCCTTTCTGCAAGTAAACTCTTCGCCTGTTTTATTTTAGATAAATAGGGTACATACATAAAAACAATTATAAATTCGGGCGGAGAAATTTTCGGCCACGGCTAGAATCGGATTCCGATAATCATAAACCTTTCTTCGTGTCCGTTGTGTCTTCCTTCGTGTTCTTTGTAAAACCTCAACTGTACAAGAATGGGTTTAACAAAGAACGCAAAGAAATAGACAACGGACACAAAGGAACACAAACGAAATTCATGCAGGAAAGAAACTATGTAAAGATTGGTATTGCCGGCCCTGTTGGTTCGGGTAAGACAGCCTTGATTGAACGATTATCCAGGAAAATGAGCGGTGACTATAGCATCGGTGTAATTACCAATGACATCTATACAAAAGAAGATGCCGAATTCCTCACACATAATAGTTTACTACCAGCCGAGAGAATTATCGGTGTCGAAACGGGTGGTTGCCCTCACACCGCCATTCGTGAAGATGCAAGTATGAACTTAGAAGCGGTTGAAGAAATGGTTCTTCGATTTTCGAATATTGAAATCATCTTTATTGAAAGTGGTGGAGATAATTTGTCGGCAACATTTAGCCCCGACCTCGCGGACGTTACGATTTTTGTAATTGACGTTGCAGAAGGAGATAAGATTCCGCGCAAAGGAGGCCCTGGAATTACACGGTCGGACTTACTTGTCATCAACAAAATTGACCTGGCGCCTTATGTTGGCGCGAGCCTGGAAATAATGGAACGCGATGCGCGTAAAATGCGAAGAGGTGCACCATTCGTATTTACGAACTTGATGAGCCTCGAAGGACTTGATACTGTAGTGCAGTGGATTCAGAAATATGCCCTTGTTGAAGAACTGGATGAGCCAAAGTTATTGAGATGACCGGGGTAGTCCACATACAATCCGCAATGAAGAATGGCAAAACGATCCTTAAGGATTCATACTGCACTCAGCCATTTAAGCTCGCCAATATTACAGAAGATAAAAAAGATCATTGGCTGCACCTGATGCTAATGAGTTCCTCGCCGGGCATCCTGGATAATGATCAGTACAAAATCAATATCGATCTCGAAGAAAATTGCCGTGTGCAACTGACGACTCAATCTTACCAACACATATTTCAAATGAAAGCTGGCGCCAAACAGGAAATGCAAGTGATATTGAAAAGAAGCTCGTCGTTTATTTTTTTACCGCATCCGGCTGTGCCCCACCAGTCTTCTATCTTTTCGGCAAAGAATAAATTTTATCTATCTGAAGACTGCCTTTTGATTTGGGGAGAAGTATTGTCTTGCGGAAGAAAATTAAACGGCGAAGTATTCAGGCTTTCAAAATACCACACTGTAACGGAGATATTCTCATCAGGAAAACTGGTTGTAAAAGAAAATTTAATGCTGGCTCCTCAATACATTGATGTAAATATGATTGGTCAATTGGAGGGGTATACGCATCAGGCAAGTTTGATCTGCGTGGGAAATGTGATGCCAATAAATACGATGATCGAGGAGATACATGATCTGTTAAAGGATGAAGACGATATCTGCTTTGGCGTTTCCGCCCTGCCCGGCAACGGAATGAATGTCCGGATACTCGGCCATAAGGCCGAACAATTATTCAGTATCCACCACTTGATTGCGCGTCACATAATTTCTTCTCAAACCAGGAAACAACCGATTAAAACAACTGCCTATGTCAAATGATCTGCAGGTTTTAATGCTGGCTGCAATCACTGTTTCATTTCTACATACGATAACCGGGCCCGACCATTACCTTCCTTTTGTTGCGTTATCTAAATCAAGAGGATGGTCTTTTACGAAAACAATTTTCTGGACGATCATTTGCGGATGTGGGCATATCTGGAGCTCTGTCTTATTGGGATTGAGCGGTGCAGCGTTGGGTTGGTCGTTTGCAAAGATAGGTTGGATCGAATCTGTGCGCGGAGGTGTCGCCGCATGGACTCTGCTCGGATTTGGGTTGATCTATGGTATGTGGGGATTGATGAGAGCAAAGCAGAATCGACGACACAAACATTTCGATATCGATGAGGATGCGGTATACGTATTTGAACATCGACATGATGAAGTCGTGATGCGGAAAGACAGGCATAAAGTAACTCCATGGGTAATGTTCATTATATTTTTATTGGGTCCCTGCGAGCCTATGATTCCATTACTTTATTTTCCTGCCGCGAAGAATTCTTTTCCGGCAATGTTGATGTTAGTCTTCGTGTATACCATTTTTACTTTGTTAACGATGATATCGATGGTTGCCCTCGGCTACTATGGGATTTCTTTTTTTAAAACCAACAGGCTTGAACGTTACATGCATGCCCTCGGCGGTGCTACCATTTTTGTTTGTGGGCTGGGGATGGTTTTCATGGGGTGGTAAATGACCAAAGGAATTTCGTGTATTCGATACACTTAATCACCCCAGGATACGTACTCCCTCCGTGTGCCTTTGGTTATACCCTGTGCCCTAGAGTAACACAGAGTCTATACCGAGGAGCAAAGATATTTTTTTATGCCTCCCGCATTATTGTTCCGGTGATATATCCGAATGGCTCATCAGTTGCGATAAAGATCTCGTTATTGTTTTCCATACCGAATTGAGCAAGATTAAATAGAATATGATGCTTATTCGGCATTATCAAACTGATCTCGTCAACCTGTGCATATTTCTTTACAATATCTTCACCCATTGCATAGAGAGTTTGTTGTACTGACAAACTTTTATGTGCTGCGAATGTTTCAAGCAATGTTTGACGTATGGAATTATAAAGCGAAGTAAAGTCAAGCTTGTGGGAATTATAATTCCATAAAACTTCGCATTGAGTTGCCAGTATCCTGTCGGATGTTTCTTTCAATGTAGTATATTGATCCCTAACATAATTTTCAAATCCCGAATCAGTCGTTTTCAGTATCAACAAATCCTTAATTCCACAACTCACTTTAGTTGTGTCTCCTGATTGTTCCAGGATTGCAATATGCTTTTCATCGCCCCTGCTGATAAAGGCATGGGGATGCTCTTTGTTGTCGAATAACAGCCTGCTATACAAGTGCTCCTCAATCTCGATCCTGGCTTTTGATAATTGCGGATTATTTGAAAGAAAATGATTTGAAAGGTATAGTCCAAATTCTTCGATGTTTGAGTTGAAGTGTTCTTTAGCGAGTGCATATACAGTGTTTTTTTGTGTATCTGTCGGAAGAATCTTAGAATTATCGCCAATTGTGTGAGCTGTCTCAAAGTCTCCCTCCAGGGAAACATTCACCGAAATTTGTCTAAATTCATGATGATCTGCATGCCGTGTAATCTTTGAAAGATTCACAGCATTTTTTCCATAAGCGTTCTTTGTTAATTTAATTTTCATAAAAGCGTTTTGAAGCGTGAGTCCATTCAAGGTAGGAATAGTGTTTTATTTGTGATAAATATTTATTTGATTGATTATAATAAAGAAAGGTTGGAAACGATGTCTATGAATAATGTCGTCATAAAAAGCAATCGTATAGTTCTACCTGGTAAGGTATGGGAGGGCTACGTCATTATTTCGAAGGGTGTTATCGTTGATATTGTGCAACATTTTCCCACGGATTTTGGGAAACTCATTGATGTTGGAAATAAAGTTTTAATGCCTGGTGTAGTTGACACCCACGTACACATCAATGATCCTGGTCGATCGCATTGGGAAGGATTTGATACTGCAACGAAAGCGGCAATTGCAGGCGGTATCACAACACTGGTCGACATGCCGCTGAATTCGTCTCCGGTAACAACAACAACAAAAGCTTTTAAACAAAAGATAAAAGCTACCGAAAATAAGTTACACACAAACTGCGGTTTCTGGGGTGGCATAGTGCCGGGAAATGAACACGAGATTGACGGCCTGGTACAACAAGGCGTTCTGGGATTTAAAGCATTTCTTACTCATTCAGGTATCGAAGACTTTCCTAATGTTACCGAATCCGATTTGGAAAAAGCGATGCCGCTAATTGCAAAGCACCATCTTCCCCTCTTGGTTCATTGTGAGATATCGGATGAAACGCAAGGTATAGGTGAAGATCCCTGTTGCTACCAATACTATCTTTCCTCGCGGCCTAAAAAATGGGAAGACAATGCCATCGCGTTAATGCTTCACCTGTGTGAGAAACACAATTGCAAGGTGCATATCGTTCATTTATCATCATCCGATTCGATCGGTATGATCAGAAATGCGAAAGAAAGAGGTCTACCAATCACCGTGGAAACCGCGCAACATTATTTATATTTTTCTGCAGAAGATATCAGCGACCGGCAAACGCTTCATAAATGTGCCCCGCCTATTCGGGATAGAGAAAACAGGGAGCTTCTCTGGGCGGGATTGGAAGAAGGAGTTATTGATTTCGTAGCTACGGATCATTCACCTGCACCACCCGATATAAAAGAATTAGAAAAAGGCGACTTTATGAAAGCATGGGGTGGCATTTCTTCCCTGCAATGGGCTCTTCCTGTACTGTGGACTGCTGCAAAGCAGAGACGTTTTTCAGTAGGAGATCTCAATAGATGGCTTTGCGAAGGACCAGCCAGGCTGTTAGGTCCGAAATTTAAAAAAGGAAAGATTCAAAAAGGATACGATGCCGACCTGGTTGTGCTTGATCCTGACGGGAGTTTTCGAGTTACTGAAAATAATATTTATCATAACCATAAAATCACTCCTTACCTAAACCATGAACTTTTCGGAGTGGTTGAACAGACCTGGTTAGGCGGAGTGAAAGTTTTTGATAGAGGGACTATGAAACTTAATGAGGGGAAAATATTATTGAAAGCCTCTCCTTAATATCTTTCTTACTGGTCCGTTGTGCTATTCCAGGCTGTGGTCTTTGTCAAACCCAGGCGTCGAATCAGGTGTTCACAAAGAATACACAACGGAAGACACAACGAACCTTTAGATGGAAACGGTCTTTTTTGAGAGGCAACCGATTCTGGAAATACGACGGGACTGTTTCTTGCAGGGATAGTCCATTCCCGTCAGGGATT
>DAINQQ010000259.1:0-7134 GCA_036742645.1 Flavitalea sp. | reverse complement strand
GTTTTGTTCCTGGTATGGACCGAGACCGATGACTGCCAATGACAAAAGAATGGCGACAATTATGACCATCACCGAGGCAAACAGGAATGTAAAACCGCTGCTGTTTTTATTCATCAGACCTTTGTTTAACGCGTTTCAATCGCCTGTTAATATTGGCATGCACGACGTAATGGTCAATTAAAGGCGCCATCACATTCATAAATAAAATGGCCAGCATCATACCTTCTGGATAGGCCGGATTAAACACGCGGATCATGATTGCAAACAGGCCGATAAGAAAACCATAAATGTATTTGCCCGTGTTAGTATGAGCCGCTGTAACAGGATCAGTAGCCATGAATATCGCTCCGAAAGCAAATCCTCCTAAAACGAGGTGATGTAACGGAGAGATTTGCATCAGGGTATTCGATCCAAAAATATTGAAGATCGCTGCCATCACGTATCCTCCGATAAAAACGGAAAGCATAATTCTCCAACTGCCAATTCCTGTATACAGCAGAATGGCCGCACCAACCAGGCAGGCAAGCGTAGAGGTTTCGCCGATCGATCCCGGGATTGTTCCGATAAACGATTCCCATATCCCGGGGATCTTGTCGCCAAATCCTGAAGCAGCGTCACCCAGCGGGGTTGCGCCACTGAAACCGTCGACAACTTTTTGCCCCTGTTCGAGATCCGTATTGATCCACACTTCGTTGCCAGACATCTTGCTGGGATACGCGAAGAAAAGAAATGCTCTTGCTGTCAAGGCAGGATTTAGAATATTCATACCGGTACCACCGAAAACTTCTTTTCCAATAACCACTGCGAATATGGTAGAGATCGACACCATCCACAGAGGCACATCGACCGGCATAACAAGCGGAATCAACATTCCGGATACCAAAAAACCCTCGTTGACAGTATGTTTCCTGATGATCGCAAAAATAAATTCGACGGTTAAACCAGTGGCATATGAAACTACAAGAATAGGGAGGACCTTTTTGGCTCCGAAAAAAAACTTATCGGTGAACGACGCTTCAGGATTTCCTATCGCAAGATAATGTTGCAAGCCCACGTTCCACATACCAAAGAAAAGACATGGTGCCAGCGAGATTACCACCAGGATCATTGTCCGTTTAAGATCAATAGCATCACGTATATGAGCACCCGATGCTGCTGTATGCCCTGGAACGAAAAGGAAAGTCTCGAAGGCATTGAAAGCAGGATAAAATTTCTCCAGCTTTCCCCCCTTCTCAAAAGCGGGCTTCACTCTATCCAGCAATTTTCTGAACGGTTTCACCTTATAATTGTTTATGATAAGTGCAGGTTCATGCCACCCCTTAAGAGATTACCCTTCACATCTTCCATTATTGTGGGCACCGTTTGCCGTTAAGGGAACGGTTTCGATGAATTGACGTTATTGTTTCAATTCCAATTGATCAACCCATTTCTTTTCTGATCAATTCAATGCCTCTTCTGATAATATCTTGAGATTCTATTTTAGAAGTACAAACAAATTCGCAGAGTGCAAAGTCTTCCTCAACAACTTCATATATGCCCAGATTTTCCATCAACTCGATGTCTTCGATCAAAATTGATTTCAAAAGCTGCACCGGGTAAATGTCCATTGGAAAAACTTTTTCGTATTCGCCCGTTACAACAAAAGGTCGCTCCTCTCCGTGCATATTGGTATTCAAATCTCGTTTCTTATTGGGTGATAGCCATGAAAAGAATGTTCGTGACATACTCAATTTTTCGAATCCTGGCCTTAACCAGCCCAAAAATTCAGGATCACGACCTTCCGGAATAACTGTTATTTGAGAATCATAAAAGTCCAGGTATCCATCGGATAAAATTTGCCTGCCGGTCAAAACATTTCCACTGATGATCCTGTTTTCTTCTTCCTTCAGTCCCCCGTCGGCGAGAAGAGATTTTATCGAAGCTCCAACTACAGTTTTATAATACTTTGGTTCTTTCACCTGTGAGCCTGTTAAGGCAATTGTTCGCGTTGCGTCAAAAGTTCCATGATTGAACAACCTGCCAAGGATAAGAACATCCTGTGGATAGAGATACCATACTACTTCACCTTTATTCAATGGGTCAATATGATGAATCTGCACTCCTACATTGCCTGCCGGGTGTGGACCGGAGAATTTATTAATTGCAACGCCTTTAGCTTGTACAAAAGATGTTGCGCCGTCCTGATCAGGGCTGACGTTTAAATGTACTTTACCATCTGTTAGTTTTTGAAGAACGTTCAGCCCGGTTTGAAAATCTGCACCAGTACTTTCTAAAATAAAATTGTTATCGGGCGCAAGGGGATTTGTGTCGTGAGCGGGAATAAAAATTGATTTAGGTTTGTCTGCTGGGTTTGCGATAATCCCAAAAGGTCTTTGGCGAATGAATGGCCAGGCTCCTGCGTTTAAAAGGGCTTCAATGATCTGTTCACGGGATAAGTCGTGTGGGTTTGCTTTAGGAAAGGCTAAGTACTCTGTATTTTTATCGGCCAAAATTCTTATCTCCAGAATTCTTCTTTTTTCCCCGCGAACGATTTCCAACACTTCGCCGCTGACGGGTGAGCAGAATTTGATGGCTTCATTGGTCTTATCAGAAAACAAAGGTGTTCCGCTTTGCACCTCTTCACCTTCCCTCACCAGCAATCTGGGCGTGATTCCTGTAAAATTGGGTGGTTTTGATGCAACAGCTTCAGGTACCGCAAGGGTGGAGATTTTTTTTATAGCCTCGCCCATCAGCTTAATAGTTAATCCTTTTCTGATTGTTATCTCAGCCATACAGAATAATTCGACGGCCTGTTTTACAAAAAGTCACATGTAATTTATGGAAAAAAAATTCTCTTAAACACATTTTGAGACAGGCTACTTTTTTTTGAAAACGGGCGTTTCGGTAATCCCAGCAAAAAACCTTAAATTTAATACAGGTGATCCCGCTAAAACTGAACGGCACTCCAGCATCAAGTGGACATAGGTAATAATAGTGCACGGGCTGCTCACGTAACAGTATTATGGAGTATCCTTTGATAATCCTCCACCAATGTTAACAGATTCACTCTTAAATAAAACGCTATATGGGAAATGTAAGCAACATTTTAAGAACAAAGGGCAATGTCACCCACTCTGTTAGCCCAAATACCTTGGTATATGACGCTCTTGAACTGATGTTTCAAAAAAATATCAGTGCGGTAGTGGTGTTAGAAGATGACGAGCTGGTGGGTATTTTTACTGAAAGGGATTACGCACGCAAAGTGATATTACAGGGGAAATCCTCCAAAGACACGCCGATCAGCGAAATTATGACGGGCGGTGAACTGGTTACCGTAGCCCCGGGTACCTCAATTGATGACTGCATGAGGTTAATGACCAACAGATTCATCAGACATTTGCCTGTAGTCGAAAATGACAAGCTTGTTGGCATCATTTCGATTGGGGATGTAGTGAGAAGCATTATCGATGAACAGAAATTTATCATTGAGAATATGGAGCATTATATCACGGGTACCTGAGATCGTGAAACGTCCAATCATTTCATGTTCTACGATTCATTTCTGATTTAAGGTTGTTACGACAGAGCATTTAACGGTATCCAGTGTTCATGATTTCTCAAATCCGATAAGAAATCAGGCTTCATCATTGTCATATTGCAATCCGCGGTTGTTGATGTTTTTCCGGCTGACCGGCAAAATTTTTTAAAACAACACTTCGACGTTGTCGGCTCCATTACTTTAAAGAGAAATTTCATCTTTATTTTTAAGATTGGTTAAACTTACCTCCTCTGGTATTTTAATTTCCAAATTTGTTTTGATGTTGTGGGTTAAGCAGATCAATTGTCTTTCTGCATTCACCTTTTTTAAAGTTCTAAGGTGAAGTATTGGGATAATTAGTACGAGATGCATGTCGGATGAGACGGTTAACTTTATTGATGGTATTTTGAATACATAAGAAACAATTCAAGATCGTGTTTACGCCTGTTAACTGGCTTTTGAATCGTATGCCTTGCCACTATTTTCGAACAGAAACGGCATTACAACTTAATTAAAGGAAGACCTATGAAGAGTAGAAAAATAGTTCCGTTATTAATTGCATTTATTTGCAGTACATCGTTGACATTACTGGCACAGCAAACCAGTACAGACACGACCTGGAAAGAAAAGCTTCGGCAAAAAGGACAACCTGTTCCGCAATATCCCAAAACCCTCACGGTATCACAGGATGGAACCGGCGATTACACGACTATCCAGGGAGCTGTCAATGCAGTACGGGATTTGTCGCAGGAGCAGGTCACGATCTATATTAAGCCTGGAACCTACCGGGAAAAGTTGATCATACCATCCTGGAAAAAAAAGATATCGCTGATCGGGGAAAACAATCTTACCACTATCATTACCAACAATGACTTTTCAGGAAAGGATTATCCTGGCGGGAAAGACTGGTTTGGCCGGTCGAAGTTCAGCACATATACCTCATATTCTGTGTTGGTACAGGGAGATGATTTCAAGGCAGAAAATCTTACGATAGAAAATAGTGCTGGTAGAGTCGGCCAGGCCGTGGCCTTGCACATTGAAGCTGACAGGGCTTCAATCAAAAATTGTCGTTTATTGGGTAACCAGGATACAGTATACGCGACAAAGGAAACCAGCCGGCAATATTACAAAGACTGTTATATCGAGGGAACAACCGATTTTATATTTGGTGAAGCGACCGCTGTCTTCCAAACTTGTACAATCAAAAATCTTACAAATTCCTATATCACTGCGGCATCCACTACACCTGAACAAAACTTTGGTTACGTGTTTTTTGATTGTAAACTGATTGCGGATACAGCTGCCACGAAATGCTACCTTGGGAGGCCGTGGCGACCCTATGCTAAAGTTGCTTTTATCAATACAGAAATGGGACGACATATCGTACCGGCGGGATGGAATAACTGGAACGACCCGGAAAATGAAAAGACAGTGTTATATGCCGAGTATAAGAGTAAAGGTCCGGGAGCTGTGACAGTTGGAAGGGTCGCCTGGGCAAAAAAATTAACCGACAAGGAAGCAAAGCAATACACGATTCAGAATATTTTCGGTAGCTGGAATCCAGTAAAAGAAAACAAATGAAAGGATTTATTGCAGTTATCCTGGCTTCACTGTCGATTATCGCAAATGCACAGAAGCCATATGTGTCTAAAGTTTGGGTCGCCGATAATGGAGATGGTACTTACAAAAATCCCGTTTTGCATGCTGATTATTCGGATCCAGATGCAGTGAGAGTCGGCAACGATTATTATCTGACATCTTCTTCGTTCGAAGATATTCCGGGACTACCTATTCTTCATTCAAAAGACCTGGTGAACTGGACTTTAATTGGTCATGCTTTAAAACGTCAGCCACCATTTGAACATTTCTCATTGCCCCGACATGGCGAAGGTGTGTGGGCGCCATCCATTCGCTATCACAACAATGAATTTTACATCTACTATCCTGATCCGGATTTTGGAATTTATCTTACCAAGGCAAAAAACGCGGCTGGTCCCTGGAGTGATCCGGTGTTGGTTGCAAGCGGCAAAGGTTTGATTGATCCATGTCCCTTGTGGGATGATGATGGCCTGGTTTATTTAGTGCATGCGTATGCTGGCAGTCGTGCTGGCATCAAGAGTATAATTGTTGTTAAGAAATTAAACAAGGAAGGAACTAAAGCACTTAATAATGGTGTGTTGGTTTACGATGGCCATGAACTGGATCCTACGATTGAAGGCCCGAAGTTTTATAAACGCAATGGATGGTATTACATTTTTGCTCCGGCCGGTGGTGTCTCGACCGGATGGCAATTGGTGCTTCGTTCCAAAAATATATATGGTCCTTACGAAAGAAAGAATGTGATGGACCAGGGATCATCTCCAACCAATGGTCCGCACCAGGGAGCCTGGGTTACAACGCAAACAGGTGAAGATTGGTTCGTCCATTTCCAGGATAAAGAAGCTTATGGACGGATTGTACACCTGCAGCCGATGAAATGGATTGGTGACTGGCCTGTCATTGGCGTTGATAAAGACGGTGACGGAAAAGGAGAGCCAGTGCTGCGATACAAAAAACCGAATGTCGGAAAAGCATATCCCATTCAAACACCTTCGGAAAGCGATGAGTTCAACGCCCCTGAATTAGGTCTTCAATGGCAATGGGTGGCAAATCCAAAATCTACGTGGGCTTTCGCAAACTCATCAAACGGATCACTTCGAATTTTCTCCGATAAGCTTCCCGATACTGCGAAAAATTTATGGGCGGCTCCCAATGTACTTTTGCAAAAATTTCCGGCAGAAGAATTCATGGTGACAACTAAAATTACTTTCAAGCCGAACACACGACTGGAAGATGAAAAAGCAGGACTAACGGTGATGGGGTTCAGTTATGCAGGCATTGCGCTGAAAAGTAAAAAAGACGGCCTGTATTTGGTATATACGATTTGCAGGGATGCTGAAAAAGGAAACGCGGAAGTAGAGAAAGAAATCTTGAAAATGAATGATGCGACTGCCTATCTGCGCGTCAAAGTAACCAAGGGAGGGAAGTGCCAATTCAGTTATAGCCTCGGCGGGAGAACGTTTCAACAGGCCGGTGACGAATTCACTGCAGAAGTGGCAAGATGGAAAGGATCAAGGGTTGGACTATTCTGCACCAGGGAAACGCACATTAACGATTCAGGATATGCGGATTTTGATTGGTTCAGGGTAGAGCCAGTTGAATAAAGTGTCTGAAATTTTTCCCACGGATCCTTCGAGTGGCTGATAACGAGGATTAAAACGGTTTGATAATCGATAAAAAGGTGGCTTCAAGTTACACGAACTATCATGAATTAGGCTTCGTGGTAATTGGTGTAATTCGTGGCAGATTCCTTGACTCCGCAAAATCACAACTCAATAAATTTTATCAAACAATCTTCTGTTTTTAAACTCCCACTCTAAAACATCTCCATCTTCCGGGTCATTCACTATTCCCAGGCATTCAAATCCGTTTTTTTCCAGTATTCTTATCGATGCCTGGCCGTCCTGCATTGTTCGTGCGGTTACCCTTAAGGAACTGTCGGTTTTTAGGGCTAACAATACCAATTGCCCGCAGATTTGTGTTCCTATGCCCCGGCCTTCGTGGGTTTTAAGAGTCCC
>DAINQQ010000258.1:0-7137 GCA_036742645.1 Flavitalea sp. | reverse complement strand
CCGGAAGCGTTATTCGAAAAAGTTGCGTTACCTGCTTCGCTAACAGAAAATATCATTTTCATCAAAGTAGGAGATACACTCGATATAAACAGTTTGCTGGACAAATTTGTCGGTTACGGATTTGATCGTACGGACTTCGTTTATGAGCCGGGACAATTTGCGTTGCGCGGTGGGATCCTCGATATCTATTCGTTTGGAAACGAAAAACCATATCGTATTGAGTTATTTGGTAACGACGTGGATTCGATTCGCATTTTTGATCCGGAAACACAATTAAGTGAAAGAAAGCTTTTACAGGTTAGCATCATTCCCAATGTTGAAACTCAATTTGAAAGCGAAGGAAAAATTTCACTGCTCGAGTTTTTGCCTGAGAACACCATCATATGGATACAGGATTCTGCGTTGGTCCACGAAAGATTGCTGACACAGGAAGAAGACCTTCAGTTGTTTTTGCAGTTACAGGGCGAAGGCAGTTTCAAAGGAAGCGAAGATGACAGTCCTGAAAAAGTCAATATCAAGTCTGAAAATTTTGTTACGGCTGCACAGTTTGAAGACGATTTGAAAACAAGGTCTGTAGTTCATTTCGGCTTGTCCTCCTTTCAAGTACAGGGAAGTGTTGCGGGGAAGGAAAATCATACAATAGAATTTCATACAAAGGAGCAACCGGCTTTCAATCGCCAGTTCGACATGTTAATTAGGGACCTGTCTGTTTGGGAAAAGAAAGGATTCCAGTTATATCTTTTTGCAGAGAATCCCCGACAGTTGGAGCGGCTGCATAGCATATTCGAAGATCTGCGGGCTGAAATTCATTTTACCCCTGTTCCCACTTCAATTCATGAAGGATTTATCGACGAAGATCTGAAAGTGGTTTGCTACACCGACCACCAGATATTTCAGCGCTATCACAAATACAAAGTAAAACAGGCATACAATAAGAACAAGGCACTTACACTGCGCACGCTGAGAGAACTACAGCCCGGAGATTATGTAACTCACATCGATCATGGGGTGGGTTTGTACAGCGGACTACAAAAAATTGAGGTGAATGGAAAACTTCAGGAGGCTGTTCGCATTCTTTATAAAGACAAGGATATTCTGTATGTAAATATTAATTCCCTTCATAAGATTTCCAAGTACACTGGTAAAGAGGGTTCCATTCCGAAGGTAAATAAGCTGGGTAGTGACACGTGGCAGAAACTAAAAGACAAGACGAAAACCAGGGTTAAAGAAATCGCATTTGATCTGATCCAGTTGTATGCACAGCGAAAAGCACAAACAGGCTTTGCGCATTCTCCGGATAACTATATGCAAACCGAACTGGAAGCATCGTTTATTTATGAAGATACTCCCGATCAAAGCAAGGCAACAGCCGATGTAAAAAAAGATATGGAATCGCCATCACCGATGGATAGATTGGTATGCGGAGATGTCGGTTTTGGAAAAACGGAAGTGGCTATACGCACTGCGTTCAAAACTTGCCTCGATGGAAAACAAGCCGCTGTGCTGGTGCCAACAACGATCCTTGCGTTTCAACATTACAAAACTTTCAAAGACCGGCTAAAAGATTTTCCAGTAACAGTGGACTATGTAAACCGCTTCAAATCATCAAAAGACAAAAAAGAAACTTATAAGAAACTGGAAGAAGGAAAGATCGATATTATCATTGGAACACATACCCTGTTAAGTAAAGATGTAAAGTTTAAGGACCTTGGACTGCTCGTCATCGATGAGGAACAGAAGTTCGGCGTGGCTCACAAAGAAAAAATAAAGACATTACGCACAAATGTTGATTGTCTTACCCTCACGGCCACCCCAATCCCGCGCACTCTGCAGTTTAGTTTAATGGGTGCAAGAGATTTAAGTATCATTAATACGCCGCCTCCGAATCGTCAGCCAATTCAAACCGAAGTGCAGGTTTTCAATGAAGACTCTATCCGGGATGCCATCTATTATGAAACGGAGAGGAGCGGGCAGGTCTTCTTCATTCATAATAGAGTTTTAGGTCTTGCGGAAATGGCTGGCATTATCCAGGCATTATGTCCTGATTTGAGTATTGGCTATGCTCACGGTCAGTTGGAAGGACATGTGTTGGAAGAAAGGATTCTGGATTTCATAGAAAAAAAATATGATGTTCTTGTTTGTACAAATATTGTCGAAAGCGGGGTAGACATTCCCAACGTTAATACCATTCTTGTAAACAATGCCCACCAGTTTGGCTTGAGTGATCTGCACCAATTGAGAGGACGCGTTGGCCGGAGTAATAAGAAAGCGTTTTGTTACCTCTTAGCGCCGCCTATGAGCACCTTACCAAACGATTCAAGAAAAAGATTGCAAACCCTCGAACAGCATAGTGAATTGGGAAGCGGATTTCAGATAGCCATGCGAGACCTTGATATACGTGGCGCCGGAAATCTCCTCGGTGGGGAGCAAAGTGGGTTTATGGCGGAGATTGGTTTTGAAATGTATCAGAAGATTCTTGATGAAGCGATCAAAGAATTGAAGCGAACCGAATTCCGAAATCTGTTCAAGGAAGAAATTTCCAAACAGGAGAATTATGTACAGGATTGTACAATTGATACCGATCTTGAAATCCTGATACCTGACGCATACGTTGAAAATATAACTGAACGCTTGTCTTTGTACACGCGGTTAGACAATTGTAACTCCGAGGAAGAGCTGCAGGAATTTGCCAGGGAAATGTATGACCGGTTTGGTCCGGTACCAAGGCAGGTGGAAGACCTTTTTGACACAGTACGATGCCGTAAACTCGCAGTGGAACTTGGTTTTGAAAAGATGCTTTTGAAAGACGAAACCCTGAAATGTTATTTTGTAAACAAGCCTGACTCCCCCTACTTCGAGTCGGCCGTATTTCACAATATATTATCCTTCATTCAGACTCAGACCAATAAAGCAAAACTTAAGCAGGTTGGGAAAATGTTTATGCTTGTAATCGACAATGTCAAAAATATGCAGCAGATCGTTGAATTACTGGATCGCATGAACAACTATGTCAACTCCGCCGCAGAAGCAGTGTAGGGTTTGGGTTCGCTAATAGGCCCGTTAGAATGAACCCAGAAATAAGCAACAAGCCACGACCAGGAAACTATAAACTTTAAGCGTCAAACCTTAAACTTTTTCAATAACTTGAAAGAAATTAACTGCCATGGATCAGCAACCCAACTCCTTTCTTGGCACCGACGAAGCGCCGATATATACTCCAACAAGCGATGAAAGAATGATGGCAATACTTAGCCACATTTTGTGTTTGATTGTTTGGCTGTTCGCTCCCCTCGTTATTTACCTGGTAAAAAAAGACGAATCAAAATTTGTTGCCGCGCATGCCAAAGAGTCTCTGAACTTTCAGATAACAATAATGATCGTTGCGATCATACTCATTGTAACGGTTATTGGCATTCTACTGTTATGGGTTCTTGGTATCGTCAGTACCGTATTAATTATTATTGCCACCATCAAGGCGAGTGAAAACAAAATATACCGCTATCCGTTTACTATTAGACTGATTAAATGAGTTCCGAGTCGTGAGTTCCGGAACTTGAAATACTCTAGACTCGTGACTAACGACTTTAGACTAACTTCTTTTCCATTTCGTAATGAGGCAAAGTGACCTCTTCAAACTCGTCACTGCAGACCTGGTATCCCAACTTTTCATAAAATCCTGCGGCCGACTTACGGGCGTGCATGATGATTTTTTTGAACCCGCGGTCGCGAGCAATATTTTCGGCAAACTGCATCAATGCCCTTCCAATCCCTTTACCTTGCAGGTTATTGAGTACCGCCATTTGCCGAAGGCGCACCGTAGAAGGATCAACTATAATAAGCATACAGCACCCAAGCATTTTTTCTTCCTCAAAAGCGCCAATCAGAATCTCGTCTTTTTCCTTTGCAAGTTCTTCGGCCGTGAGCGTGAGCTTAAGGGGTTTCCGCAAAATATCATTCCGCAATTGCACCATTTGCTGATATTCACGGGAGCCATGATCAATTATTTTAAGGGCCATGCAGTAATTTGGGTTAATTATTTGGTTTTGCAATTTAAGTTATTTCCTCCCACGATACTTTGGGTTTGACTGATAACGGCGAACGGATTTTGGAAGTAGCTGCCCCCCATTATAGTTGGGGAATCAATTTAACTGATAAATCTATCTATTTTTAATATCGTTAGACAACCGTCCAAGCAACCATATTCTTAGTATCTTGGTCGGATAGTACATCAAATTCATGTAAACACAAAATTTCGTTTTTATAATTAAAAACCAGTGTTTTATTGTCATTATCTCAAAAATTATATTTTTGCAGCCGTAACTAAACTTTACCAAAATGTCAGACATCGCAACACGAGTAAAAAAGATCATTGTAGATAAGTTAGGTGTAGAAGAAACAGAAGTTACCAATGAGGCTTCCTTCACGAACGATTTAGGAGCCGATTCATTAGACACTGTAGAATTGATCATGGAATTTGAAAAGGAGTTCAATATCTCAATTCCCGATGAGCAAGCCGAAACAATTACTACAGTCGGACAGGCTGTTGCGTACTTGGAAGAGCATGCCAAGTAATTGACATACCCAGCGTGAATAAATTACATCCGCCTTCGTTTGCAATCTGCGAAGGCGGATTTGTATCTTACCCTTAACTTCAAGGCAAGCCATCAACTTAACACAAAGAAAACTCCTGTTGTCATTCCTTGTTATAGCAGATACAATATCCATTCATTTTCACGAGGAGCATGGCTGTGTAAGACATAATATTTTCAAATGAAACTTAAACGAGTAGTTGTAACAGGTATCGGGGCAATCACACCCATTGGAAACACTTCCAAAGAATATTGGGAGGGGCTTCTTAATGGAATTCCAGGCGCTGACTTCATCAAACAATTTGATGCAACGAAATTTAAGACCCGATTTGCTTGCGAATTGAAAAATTTCGATCCTCTCAATTATCTCGATAGAAAAGAAGCTAGAAAAATTGACAGATTCACCCAAACTGGCCTTGTTGTGAGCGACGAAGCCGTGCTTGATGCGGGCTTAACTGCTGATAATATTAATAAAGACCGCGTGGGTGTGATATTCGCCAGCGGAATAGGAGGCCTCATCACCTTCCAGGAAGAAGTAATTAATTTCGCTAAAGGAGATGGTACTCCCCGTTTCAATCCTTTCTTCATTCCTAAAATGATCCTTGACATCGCCGCCGGGCATATCTCGATGCGTCACGGTTTCAGGGGGCCAAACTTTGCGGTAGTTAGCGCATGCGCTTCATCCACCAATGCTCTTATGGAAGCGTTCAACCTGATTCGGCTGGGTAAGGCCGATGCAATCCTGACAGGCGGTGCAGAAAGTGTAATTATGGAAGCGGGTGTAGGCGGTTTCAATGCCATGAAAGCATTGAGTGAGAGGAACGATGATCCCGCAACCGCCAGCAGGCCTTATGATAAAGACCGGGACGGATTCGTAATGGGAGAAGGCGCGGGAATACTAATACTTGAGGATCTCGACCATGCGCTGAAAAGAGGTGCCAAAATCTATTGTGAAATAGCCGGGGCAGGAGCCACAGCGGATGCGCATCATATTACTGCTCCACATCCGGAAGGACTCGGAGCCAAAAATGTAATGCTCGCTGCGCTCGAAGACGCTGGTATGACTGCAGACGATATCGATTATATAAATACTCACGGTACTTCCACTCCTCTTGGAGATGTGGCCGAAGTAAAAGCTATTATGGACGTTTTCGGAAGCCATGCATTTAATCTGAATATTAGTTCTACGAAATCGATGACAGGGCACTGCTTAGGAGCTGCCGGAGTTGTCGAAGCCATTGCATGTGTGATGGCTGTAAGAGAAGATATAGTTCCGCCAACGATTAATCATTTTACCGACGATCCGGAATTGGATCCCAGGCTCAACTTCACATTTGGAAAGGCGCAAACCCGCAACGTACGGGCAGCGCTGAGTAATACGTTTGGATTTGGCGGACATAATGCCTGTGTGATCGTAAAGAAGTATCAAGAATGATGCAGTGACTCTTAGTATTAGCTCCTGCTTCGACAGCCGGCGGCCAACCCCACCATAACTATTTTTCTTCTTGATAAAAAAATTGTAGTTTGAATTGTGGGAATCCTGGACCGCTTTTTAGGAAAACAACAGAATATTTCTTTTAAGAAAAACCTGCGCAATGTTCTCGGATTTGTGCCAGGCAAAACTGCTTTATACCGATCCGCACTTACTCACCGCTCCGTTCGCGACAGTGCAGACGAAAACAATGAGCGGCTCGAATATTTAGGAGATGCCATACTCAGCGGTATCATTGCCGATTTTCTTTTCAAAAAATACCCATACAAGGAAGAAGGCTTTCTTACTGAGATGAGAAGCAAGATGGTTAATCGCAACAAGCTGAATGAGATTGCTATCAAAATGGGATTAAAGAAAATCACTTTTTTCAATAAGTTCGATAATTCGCTTAAGATGAGCCAAATTTTTGGCAATACACTCGAAGCAGTTGTAGGTGCTATTTACCTGGATAAAGGATTTAAGAAAACGCAGCAATGGGTCCTGGAAAGAATTATTATCCCTCACCTGTTCATGGAAGATCTCGAAAACCTCGAAATAAACCATAAAAACAGGCTGTATGGATGGGCCAATAAGAACGGAAAAAATCTCGAGTTCGACACGCTGGATGAACGAATTGAAGCGGGTCGCCGGCTATTTACAATCGGGGCAGTTGTAGACGGCGTATTGATCGCTGAAGCAAAGGCCTATAATAAAAAAGATGCAAGCCAGATCGCCGCAGCGATAGCGCTGGAAAAACTCGGGCTAAACAAGATTCCCGAAAATGGCCAGGATGATTAAGTCTGTTGTCCGTTATCCTGTAGATTACCATTTTTATCGTCACTCACAGCTAGCGCCACAAGGTGCTATTTCTACATCCACAAATCTTCTAAGACGGAGTTTATCTATAAAAATCGGCAGGGCGGATCAAATTTGAACCTTAAAGATTCTTCCCGGGTATCGTTGGTCTATAAACGAGTGGTTAACCATAATATCCCCAATCCCGACTTTAGACAATTTCCCTTATTCCGCAATTTGTAAAATGTTTCCGCCTGGGAATTTTAATTCGATGGAAAGAGA
>DAINQQ010000257.1:5687-7151 GCA_036742645.1 Flavitalea sp. | reverse complement strand
GATCCGCCGGGGGCAGCCATAACATTACGCTCGCCCTGGGCTTTCTGTGGATCCGCGGAACCTGCGAAAGGTTCTTTTTCACTCTTACGAAACGCTTTCCACGTGCTGCCATCCAGTTCAAGATGTCCCTCTGTGCCATAAAATAAATTTCCGATTTGCACATCGAGAACGCCTTCGCCATTCGTGTATCGGCCGCGGGTTTCAAATTCAAGCGTTTTGCCGTCGTTGTATTTGAATAACGACGTTTGGGTGTTCGGCGTTTCCTGCGAACACTCTTTGGGATCTATTCCATAGAGTCCTCCAGTGGAATATACAAACGCGGGATGTTCATTCTTATTAAGTCCCCACCGGGCGATATCGAACTGGTGCGGCCCCTGGTTGCCGGTATCACCGTTACCAGTATCCCAGTGCCAATGCCAGTTGTAATGACCTTTCTTTTCATTGTATTTTCTCCATGCAGCAGGACCCAGCCACGTATCGTAATGGAATCCCTGCGGCGGTTCGCTATCGTTTGCAATGCCGAATGAATCCCGGGGTTTATAACACAGCCCGCGGGCTTGATAAACATCCCCGATGCCGCCCTCATGCAAAAATTTGATCGCCTGCTGTACATTCGGAATGGACCGGTTTTGTAATCCTACCTGTACCCGCACTTTATATTTCCTGGCGGCTTCGATCATTTTGCGCCCCTCAAAGATGTTATGGCTTGCAGGTTTTTCGACATACACATGTTTACCTGCCTGGCAGGCCCAGATCGTTCCCAGCGCATGCCAGTGGTTGGGCGTAGCAAACGAAACGGCATTGATATCTTTATCGTCAAAAACTTTACGCATATCCCATTCCGTTGCAGGCTTTACTCCGCATTTTTCAGTGATGGTTTTGACCGACGCCGGCCAAACATTTTCGTCTGTATCGCAGATCGTCTTTAAGAACACATCCCGCGTGTCTTTCAGTCGGCACCAACTATTGATGTGTGTTTGACCCTGCCCGCGAATGCCAATTACGGCTACATTAATCCGATCATTCGCACCCATAATTCGTCCATAGGAAGCGGCACTAAAGCCCATGCTGCCGATGGCTAATCCTGCGCTGCCTTTCAGGGTGTCTTTGATAAAGTCTCGTCTGCTCTTCGTCATGTGCTTTACGATTGATGTTGAGAAATAAACTATCCGTCAGGGAAGTTATACATTACCATCCAGAATATAATGACTCCGGTCTGATAAATGAACTAGAACGTTTTCGGGAACGTTGCCATTATTTTTGCTCTACAAGGCTGCTGTATGAGTAAATTTTTTGATAGTATTGAAGATTGAACCGAAATCCTGCATTAGAGTTTTGTCATGCCGATCCTGAGCCGAAGGCCAAGGTTAGAGGCATCCTTTGGCCATCGCGATTTGACGTTGCCTGGAAAAATGTAAACAGCGCTATGCGTAACACCAGGAGATCCCTCCTTCGTCGGGATGA
>DAINQQ010000257.1:0-5587 GCA_036742645.1 Flavitalea sp. | reverse complement strand
GGATGACAGAAGGAAGTCGGGATGACAGAAAGAAGTCGGATGACAGAAAGGAAACGCTTCTACATTCAATTGAACAATTTATATGAGCGTCGTTTGGATCAGATTATAAAGATAAGAGGATAACAAATCATGTCGATCGCGGAAAAATTGTTTTGGTCACTAACATTCATTGTCTGCCTCCCGGCGTGTAACCCCGGCAGCAGTTCTGACGACCGGCAAAAGGATTCTTTAGCTATTCGTGAAGAATTCGCCAACTCGCCTGTCCGATCGCCTGAAGAAGCGTTGAAGACAATGCAGCTCGAGAGTGGGTTTACTATCCAACTCGCAGCTGCCGAACCGCTCGTAAACACACCAGTGACACTCACATTTGATGAAAGGGGACGGCTATGGGTAGTAGAAATGCAAGGATATATGCCGGATACGGCTGGAAGGGGCGAGGACAGCCCCACCGGCAAGATCGTTATACTGGAAGATACCAACCATGATGCAAGGTATGATGTTCGAAAAGTATTTTTGGATTCATTGGTATTGCCGCGGGCCATTTGTTTGATTGAAACCGGGGTGTTGGTAGCCGAGCCACCCAGGCTCTGGTACGTAGAAAGAGATGGCGATAAGCCCGGCAAAAAAACTTTAGTGGACGATAAATATGCCGAAGGTGGTAACGTGGAGCACCAGCCGAATGGACTATTGCGAAATATTGATAACTGGATCTACAATGCAAAGTCTTCAGCACGCTATAAAAAGAAAGGTGATCGATGGCTAAAGGAGAAAACGCATTTCAGGGGACAATGGGGATTGTCGAACGATGACTACGGACGCCTTTACTACAATCATAATTCTGCTAATGTATTGGGCGATTACTTTTTTCCTTCTTTGGGTTCTGCAAATATGAACCAGAAAAGGGTAAGCGGCTTCAACGAAAAAATTGTCAGCGACAATCGGGTGTATCCCGTGCGCGCTACTACTGGCGTAAACAGGGGCTATGCGAAAGGTATACTCGACAGTAACCTTCGGCTGGAAAATTTTACCGCCGCCTGCGGACCTCTGATTTACCGCGGCGAACTGTTTGGCGATGCCTATTATGGAAATGTATTCGTGCCCGAGCCGTCAGGCAACCTCATTAAAAGAAATATCCTCAAAGAAGATGGCTATATCGTAACAGGAAGGCAGGCTTACCAGGAAAAAGAATTCCTGGCCAGTTCGGACGAACGTTTCCGCCCGGTAAATATTTATGGAGGCCCCGATGGTGCTTTATATGTGGTAGATATGTATCGCGGTATCATCCAACATAAAACATATCTGACCGATTATTTGAAAAAAGAAATCAAAGACCGCCAATTGACTCAACCGTTATCCTGCGGGCGCATATACCGGATCACTCCATCAGGCAAGGAAGCGGTATATACACCCATCCCTCAAGACCCAATGCAACTGGCGAAACTATTGGAACATCCGAATGGGTGGGTGAGGGACAAAGCGCAGCAGATAATTATAGATAAGAAATATTTGCAGGTGATTCCGGTATTACGGCAATATCTAATCGCAGCGAAAAATCCCCGGCCACTGATTCATGCGTTATGGACATTGAACGAGTTCGGCGCATTGATACCAGCGGAAATAATTTCGCTTCTGCAACATACCGACTGGCGTATCCGCATGCAGGCGTTAAGCGTCTTGCCAGGTGTGATCACCAGCAGCACATATAAACAATACTTGCCTGTGTTGAATGATTTGTTACAGCGCGATACAATGTCTGCTCCTATAATCGTTTTCGTGGCGAATACTATCCGGCGGATTGACGAGACAGCCGGAGAATCATTGGTAGAAACGGCAGTGAAAATGTATCCCGGCAATAAATATGTAACCGATGCTGTGATCAGCAATGTTCAGGGCAGTGAAGCTGCTTTTCTTCAAACGGTGACGACGATTCATCCAGATACGAGCCTTCTTATTCATCGACAGTTAAAGAAAGTACTGGCAGATATCCTCCAGGCGAAGAATAACGCCAGCTACAAGGTATTGGCAAGGAAATACCCGAGAGGCGTGGCGGTATATAAATCAATATGCCAAACCTGTCACGGCGCCGATGGCAATGGTTTGCAGGGATTAGCCCCTCCATTGAACAAGTCGGAATGGGTAACGGGTGATAAAGGCGCGCTTGCCACCATTATTTTGTATGGGTTGACGGGACCTGTCCAGGTGAAAGACAAGCTGTATAAGTCACCCGAAATCATGGACGAAATGCCCGGGCTTGGCGATAGTAAAGAGTTATCGGACGAAGACATTGCCGAAGTAATGAGCTTTATTCGAAATGCCTGGAACAATAGGGCCAGTGAAGCAAGTACCACGGATATCGAACAGGTCAGGCGTAAATACGGCGGCCGTCGAAAAGCTTTCACTATGGATGAGCTAGATAAAATGAAATAATGTCTTCCAGAACTTGTTCACTCGTGAACGCGTGAACACTAAAATCATTCGAACATAGTACGGGTAGCCTGGGGATGTTATATACTAACAAGAATGCATCAAACTAATGGCAAATTTAAATTTGCCCGATAGCCACAAAATATTCTAAGTTCGAAAACGGAAGACAAGAGAACAATCCACTTTCAATACCAACAAGCTCTTTATGCTAAAAAACTACATCACCGTCGCGCTCAGACACCTGCTCCGCCACAAATTCTTTTCTGCAATCAATATCCTTTGCCTTTCGATCGGCATTACGTTTTCTTTGGTCATAGGCGTATATGTTATCAACCAGTATGAAGTCAATGGTTCCCTTAGAAATGTACAACAACAGTATATCGTAAAGAGCAAATGGAAGATTAAAGACATGGGCCTGGACATTACTACTTTTGGTCCACTACCCAAAGCGCTGCGTGAGGAATATCCCGGGCTTATTGCCGGTTATTATCGTTACAACCCTGTTACCAATGTCGTTTCTGCTGGCAACAAATTCTTTAAAGAAGATATTTCGATAGGCGACACCAGTTTTATCAGTATGTATGGATTTCCCCTGCAGGAAGGAAACAGGCATAAACCATTTGCAGATAATAATTCGGCGGTGATTACCGAAGCGATGGCAAAGAAACTATTCGGTTCGCAAACTGCGATCAACAAATTGATCAGTATACAAACTACAGTCAACGGCGAAAAACAACACTATAAAGTGTCTGCCGTATTGAAAGATATACCATTCAATTCTGTAACGCACCTGATCAATAGTACGTATAACGTCTTCGTACCAACGGAGGGTAATCGCTATTATGCCGGCGGGGATCCGGCACAGTACTGGAACAGTGCATATGAAATAGGCATGGTTGAACTTCAACCGGGTGTTTCTCCGACAGCACTGGCTGAACCTTTAAAAAAGCTGCTGGCCAAATACGTTAGCGACGCAGTCCGGCCGAACCTTACCGTTGAATTAGCCCCCGTAAAAAGCTACTACCTGCAGGATAACAATGGTGCTGCACAAAGGATGATCTTCATCCTTTCCGTGACTGCAGTACTGATCCTGCTGATGGCCGTTATTAATTTCGTCAATATTAATATCGGCACTTCGTCCTACCGGCTAAAAGAGATCGGCCTGAGAAAAGTATTCGGGGGACTTAAAAGACAACTGGTCCTTCAGTTCATCATTGAAGCGATCATACTGGCGGTTATTGCGGCCATTATTTCCCTGGGCCTTTACCAGTTGATACGGCCCGTTTTTTCCCAGGTATTGAACACAACGTTCGAATCATTTTTCCAGTTCGGTAGTAATACATTGCTGTTTTTGTTAGTGCTGGTTGTAGTTACTGGACTGGTTTCGGGGATTTACCCAGCGTTTGTATTAAGTTCATCCGATACCGTGACTTCCATAAAGGGAAAGATCGACTCTGCCAAAGGAGGACTGATGCTACGGAAGGTTATACTTGTAGCGCAATTTAGTTTGGCGATCATCGTCTTTATCAGTGCGGTTACTGTTACACGACAGGTCTCCTATGTTTTCTCGAAAGACAAAGGTTATGACAAGGAACAATTGCTCGTGATAACAGCCTTTCCTAAACAATGGGATTCTGTGGGCATGCAACGGATGATCAATATAAAAAATGGCCTGCTACAGGTACCCGTCGTAAAAACTGCTTCATTGTCTTTTGAAATACCGGACAGGAAACCGCCAGGCAGCATTGACATGCAAGTCGTAAACGGTGATGCGAGAACAGTCGTAGTTTCTTCCCATGGGGCGGACGAGAACTATGCCGAAGCATTCGGTTTGACGATGCTGGCAGGCACGTGTTTTTCGCGGTCAGGTGGTTATATTCCAAACCAGGTCGTACTAAACGAATCGGCGGTCAAGGCTTTGGGACTTTCTGTGGAATCTGCTGTCAACCGGCAAATACGAATTCCATCTTCAGGCACGATACTCTCCATCGCGGGGATCGTCAGGGATTTCAATTATTCCAGTCTCCAGGCACAAATCGAACCGCTTGCCTTCTTTCATGTCCGGGATGCATTGGCTTATAGATACCTTTCGTTGAAACTTAAACCAGGAAACATCGCGGAAAGCCTAACGATGATCAGGAACGAATGGAGAAAGTTATCGCCCGGCTCTCCTTTTGAATACACGTTCATGGACGAAAAGTTCCGGTCTCTTTACAAGGCCGAACTGCAATTGAAAAAGGCAGGAAGCATCGCAACGATACTAAACCTCGTCATTTTATTTCTTGGTATTTTCGGCATCGTCTCCTTTACGCTTGTTAAACGGACCAAGGAGATCGCCGTGCGAAAAATACTCGGCGCTGGAATACCCCGTATCATTTTGCTTTTTGTGAAAGATTATGCCTGGCTTATTGCGATAGCGAATATTATTGCGTGGCCCGTGGCTTACATCCTCACAAATAATTGGCTCAATAATTTCGCTTACCGCATTGATCAAAGCTTGTTGCCGTATGTAAGCGTTGGGCTTTCGGTATTTGTGATCGCCTTCACGCTGATTGGGCTGCAATGTTTCAAGGCAGGTCGCATGAATCCGGTGAAGTCACTCCGTGCTGAATAGGAGAATGACAGTTTGAAGGATTGATATGATTACAGTCTGAACCGCTGATTTGAGCCGCTCATGTCTGAACCTTGATTTACTTGATTGAAGGATTGACATGATTACAGTCTGAACCGCTGATTTGAGCCGCTCATGTCTGAACCCTGATTTACTTGATTGAAGGATTGACGTGATTTATTGTCTGAAAGGCTGATGTTTGAGCCGCTCATGTCTGAACCTTGATTTACTTGATTGAAGGATTGACATGATTTATTTGTCTGAAAGGCTGATGTTTGAGCCCACTGATTTCGCTGATTTGAATGATTTTATTATTATGAATTTATAATGAGCCATTCTTTATCTAGGTCTCAGCGAAATCCCTGTATCACTCAAATCAGCGGTTCAACTGTAATCATGCTAATCCTTCAATCAAGTAAATCAAGGTTCAGACATGAGGTTCAAACGTCAGCGGTTAAGACAAATAAATCAGGTCAATCCTTCAATCAAGCAAATCAAGGTTCAGACAAGTTTTTTAGGTACAACTGAAGTGACTCGGAGATCATGCAAAAA
>DAINQQ010000256.1:0-7211 GCA_036742645.1 Flavitalea sp. | reverse complement strand
CTATAATCAGAGTCAAGTTAGGCTGTCGAAAATATAGATGATATTTTTGACTCCAGATTCCACGCTTCCGAATCCTGACTGCTAACTGCCGACTTATTCTACACTTCTCTCGGAACCAATATCTCCATTTCTTTACTTACGAGTTGAATATTCATTTCTGACATCAGGTCAATGATACTGAAAATCACTTCCTGTTTTAGTGCGTTAAAGTCTTCAGCAGGTATTGATGCTGTGAAGAACTCAACCTGAACGATCAGTGCATTCTTACTGATATCCGAAAGAAACACAGAATGGTTCTCTATTTTATCCTTCCTTTTTAAACCGTTTTGGATTTGTAGTACGAGATCATTTACAGATCCGCGGCTTGTACCAGAATGCAACTCGAGTTGGATAGTTGCCTTGCGCTGAGTACGCAATGATAGATTATCCATGATGCTATCTACCATCTGTTTATTAGGAACAGTAACAAATGTTTTTTGATCAGTGCGAATACGCGTGCTTCGCAATCCGATCTTTTCAACTGTCCCTGTGATGTTCTGGACTTTAACCTGGTCGCCGGTTGTGAAAGGCTTATCAAAAAATATGATAAAAGACGCTATGAGGTTTTCAAGGCTCTCCCGTGTTGCCAGCGCAATTGCAGCTGTAGCGATGCTAAGCCCTGTAAACAAACTTCCAATTTCGTAGTGCAAGGCGAATTTCAAGATTAGTAAGAACCCGAAGAGCACTATCAGCACTTTAAAAAAGTCTTTGAAGAATACGACAAGTTGGTTATCGCTTTGATCTGCTGCAATGCTTGCGCGTTGATGCAGAATCATGGCAACAAAGTCAATAATTCGTAGCAGTAGCCATATAAATGAAATAATGAGAATGCCGATCGAGACCACATCAATCACCTGCCTGAATGAAACCTTATAAATGGTAAAGTTTAAAACTGATGGGAACCTTAGCTTCTCAACCGATACTACTGTCACGAGTATAACAAGAAAAGTCTGCAGGGGAGCCACAACAAGATTTACGAATGAAACCTTGTCAACGCCTTTCGCCATTTTCTTAACCAGCCTAAAAAGCAGGCTGGCAGTGTATGTTGAAACCAAACGTTTGAAAATGACGGCCAGAAATATTGCCAATAACACATACAAATAACTCCTAAGCGAATTATCCAGAAAAACAATATCTAAAAACTCCTTCATCCAGGATCAATTGATTTGGTACAAAAATAACCAACCTGTTATTGAAACTTATAAACTTCCAATTTATTATCGCGCAGCAGATACATTTTACCGGGACCGATCAAAATCTTGCGGCTATTGATCATCGAAGCGGGGATAGCATAACGCTCAAGATTAAATGTTCCGGGTTCGTACTTAAAAAGGTGCCCCTGGTCTCTTCCAAATAAAATATCATTGATCACCAGGAAGTCGCTCCATCCAACGAATGGGATGCGGCTTTTAAAGCCGCCATAATAATCGAAGACATAAACACCTTTCAGGGGATCATATAAGTACAGCTGCTTATTTTGATCGATGATGTGTTGTGGAGATGGAACCGAATCGAACAATACACGGAAATCGGTTGACTGGTCAAGTAACTTTCCCTCGTCACTGACGCGTTTTAGTTTACTTTCAAGTTCGTCGAAGACCCAGATGTTATTATCGTACGACTGACCAATTGCTTTGACCTGGTATAAGTTTAGCCTGCGGAGATCCAGCGTAGACCTGATATTCAGCAAGCGGTCTAGAATCACGATGGTGCTGAAATCTTTATAATAGAGAAGAATTTTCAGAGGATTGGTTACATCAATTGAGAAGAGTTTACCATAACGCTTAACATTATTAAATACCGCTAATGAATCGCCGTTAGGATTGACCTTCTTCAATTGCCCGTTCTCATATAAAATGAAGATATTGCCGAAATTATCTACCGAGAAATCAGCGACCTCACCTGGATAGGTTTTCTGAATACGGAATAACGTATCCGTCTGCGCAGAGGCGCTAGCCGCAACAAGCGTTGAGATCAATATTGCAATGAAGGCTTTATACACTAACGGCGTACTATTTTGCTTTCCATCGCTTCATCAAAAGTATGAAGGGTCATATGCTCGCCATCAAAGATCGCATATGTGCTATAACGTATCCAGTCACCTAAATTGATATATCGGCTACTGGCATTTAGTGGAAGATCGAGTGGAATATGCCTGTGGCCAAAAATAAAGTAGTCGTAATGTTTTTCTTTGAGGATTTCCATACTGTAAGTTACGAGCCATTCTTTGTCGTTACTCACGTACTGTTCTTCATTCTGATCGGCCGCCTGACGACTTTTCCTGCTAAAGTAATTGGCCAGGCCGATTCCGACATAAGGAGGAAACACTCCAAACAACCATTGACAAAAACGATTCCTGAAGACCTTCTTGAGCATTTTATATCCATGATCGCCGGGTCCAAGACCATCACCGTGCGCAATAAAGAACTTCTTGTTATTAAATTCAAACTCCTTCGCCTCAAAATAAACGGGGATATTAAGCTCTTTCTGAAAATAATCAGTCATCCACATATCGTGATTTCCGACAAAAAAATGGATTTCTATGCCGGCGTCTGTAAATTCGCCCAGTTTACCTAGCAGACGAACATAACCCTTCGGAACTACCTGCCGGTATTCATACCAGAAATCAAACATATCACCCACTATAAAAATAGCAGCTGCCTGATTTTGAATTGAATTTAGAAAATTGATAATCCTGCGCTCTCTGTCTAAACTGGTTTTATGATCGGGAATACCGAGGTGAAAGTCGGAAAGAAAGAAAACTTTTTTTTCAGGGGTGATTTGCATAATCGCAGAGGAGCTCTTACTCAAATTGTTTTAGAATCTACCAGGAACACATACACTTCTTTAGGGCCATGTACGCCAACAACCAAGGTTTTTTCAATATCTGCGGTTCGGCTGGGCCCCGTTGCAAAAGTTATCAGGGAAGGAAGACTTTTCTGATATTTTCCCTTCAGTAATTGAAGACCATCCTTAATATCATACACCAACTGATCAGAATAGGCAATGCAAATATGAATTGGAGCATATACACTTACAGTACGACCGCTTTCCTGTCCGGCACTTAGAATTATCGAGCCAGTTCGTGCCACAAGGAATTCACAGGATGTAATACTAGCATCGCAGGTAGCGAGATCGTTGTGTGGACAACTGATTTGTAAATCTTCTTTCAGTACACCGGCCAGTTTCTCTTCGCAACAGAATATTTTCGTCCAACTATAATTCTGTATAAGATTATTTAGTTGAACGCCTAATTCCTGAGTATTCAGGCAATAGATAAACTTTCCCTGTAATTTGGTGAACTGCTGGGCAAATTCAATCTCCAGATCCTGTTGAGCAGGATGAAAAATTGAATTGTTTCCTTCGCTGTTTGGAAAAGGAATAGGCGTTGAATTACTCAACGCCTTCCGTATTTTTTTTAGGATGTTTTCTTTGGAAGGAGAAACATTCATACTCTGAAAATTGGTTTAGGTAGCCGGATGATTGGTAACGTTGCTATCGTATGGAGGAACACCTTCACTAATAGCTCCGGTCGGCGAGTGATGCCCGTCGTCATCATCAACATCGAGGGTCTTTCTTTCTCCATAAGGTCGTTTACCTATCAGGGTTTCAACATCACTTTGAAAGAGAACTTCCTTATCTAATAATGCTTCAGCCAGTTTTTCTACCTGCGCGCGCTTCTCCGTTAGCAAAGCTTTTGTCTTTTCATACGCCACATCTATTAACTTACGAACTTCCTGATCGATCAGCTTCGAGGTTTCTTCCGAATAAGGCTTGGTAAATGAATTCTCCGCAGCCGGATCATAAAAACTTACATTGCCAACCTTGTCGTTCATACCGTACACGGTAACCATCGAATATGCGATCCTGGTAATTTGCTGGAGATCATTTTGAGCTCCGGTGGAAATCTTTCCGAAGAATAGGTCTTCGCTCGCTCTTCCACCCAGGGTCATACAGATCTGATCTTGCAACTGGTCGGTATTGTATAAATATTGTTCCTTAGGTGTGTATTGAGCGTACCCGAGTGCGGCTACGCCTCTCGGTACAATTGTCACTTTTAATAAAGGATAGGCATGCTCGAGGTACCAACCACAAATTGCGTGGCCAGCCTCGTGGTATGCGATAATTCTTTTTTCCTCGGGGGAAATAATCTTGTTCTTTTTTTCCAGGCCACCGATTACACGATCCACCGCATCCTGGAAGTCCTCCATTTCCACATGCTCTTTTCCTTTACGAGCAGCTATTAGCGCCGCCTCATTACAAATATTTGCAATATCGGCTCCTGCAAACCCGGGCGTCTGTTCTGCTAACTTATGAATATCAACCCTGGTGGAAATCTTAATCGGCTTCAAATGCACTTTAAAAATATGCTCACGTCCTTTGAGATCGGGCTTGTCGATGGAAATTTGCCTGTCAAATCTTCCAGGACGTAATAAAGCCGTATCGAGCACGTCAGGTCTATTAGTGGCTGCAAGAACGATGATGCCGCTCTCTCCGCTGAATCCGTCCATCTCAACCAGCAACTGATTTAATGTACTTTCTCTCTCATCGTTACTCATGATTGCATTCTTTCCCCTCGCCCGCCCGATTGCATCTATTTCATCAATGAAAATGATGCAGGGAGATTTTTCCCTTGCCTGTTTGAAAAGGTCTCGAACCCGGCTCGCACCGACTCCAACAAATAATTCTACGAAATCTGATCCGGACATTGAAAAGAATGGAACCTGGGCTTCGCCAGCCATTGCTTTTGCGAGAAGTGTTTTACCGGTACCGGGAGGCCCTACCAGGAGAGCCCCTTTCGGAATTTTGCCACCTAACGAAGTATATTTCTTTGGATTCTTTAAGAAATCAACTATCTCCATCACCTCTACTTTGGCCTCATCCAGGCCGGCCACGTCAGCGAATGTTATGTTCACTTTCGTTCCTTTATCAAAAAGTGTTGCTCTCGATTTGCCGATATTGAAAATACCGCCGGGACCGCTTCCTCCGGCCGCGCCACCGCCCATCTTACGCATAAGCATGATCCAGATAAGTACGATCACTAGCAACGGCAAAAGGAAATTCAATAGGGGACCGAACCATTCTCCTTCCTGGATAGGTACTATTGGAACCTCCAGGTCAGGGCGCGCCTGGAAAATGGCGGAAATCCGTTTTTCAAATTCGTCGGCCTTTGTAACCTTAAACTCAAAATGAGGGCCTTCCGGTTTTACACCGGGCCAGCTTTTACCGAGTTTGTCCCGATAATAAGGTTTTTGAAGTGCTGTTTGTTTGACATAGACCCGGACCAAATTTTTGTTGGTGACAACCACAAGCTTTTCCACATCACCCGTCTCGAGCATATGCTTTCTGAACTCAAGCTCTGAGTCAATTTGCTTTGCATCGGGCGAAAAAGAACCGAATAATTGAAACCCGACCAACACGGCAAATATAATTGCCCATATCCAGTATATACTAAACCTGGGTCCTTTGCGGGGAGAATTATTACCGTCGTCTCTTGGCCTTAGTCTCGGGAAATTCCGGTCGCTTTGTCTTTGATCATCTTGTGCCATATATATTACTTCTCCTGTTTCTGTTTTGTTGTTTATAAGAAAATAAAAAGAGCTAGACAATTAATTGCGCCTGATGTTACAAGACTTATCAATTAATTGCAAGCTACAACCATAATTTAATTATGTTCCTCCACGTCAGCATCGCTCCACATTTCCTCCAACTTATAAAATTTACGGGTTTCGGGCTGCATCACGTGAACTACAATATTCACGTAGTCGATTAAAACCCAATGCAAACCTTGATGTCCTTCGTGATGGTAAGGGGATTCGTTTGATACTTGTCTGACATGCGATTCAACAAAATCCGAGATAGCCTTAACCTGGGTATTGCTGGAAGCTTCACATACGATGAAAAAGTCCGCAACTGCTTCTGGAATTTTTCGCAAATCAAGAGATACAATGTTCTCTCCTTTTTTCTGTTGAATGGCGCTAATAATGGCTTTAAAAAATTTTGAATTCTTCGTTACTCGGCCAGCACTTTTACGTTTACGACGCGTAGCTAACATTGACAATTGTTCCAATAAACAAATCTTTTTTGATGATCAATATATTTAAGTGGGTGGAGTCGGCCTTGATTTATTTTGATTCTGCCAACCCCCGCTGAGGGGGCTTTGATCGCCAGCCTCATCACACTTATCTTAGACTACCTGCAATCAAAGTAAGCAGTAATTTCGCTCTGCCCAAAAATAGTAATCTTTTGCCACATCAAGCGATCCCATCGCCTCTCGGAGAACCTTTTATCGAACTGACTACGGTCGACAGCACCAACAACTATGCCATGGCCCAGGTGCAAAAAGGAGCTGCCAGTCATGGCACCGCTTATTTCGCATATGAGCAGACTGCAGGCAAGGGACAACGCGGCAAAAGCTGGACCACCAATCCCGGCAAAAACCTCATATTAAGTGTAATTCTTACGCCAGGTGATAGGAAACTGGAGGACTCGTTTCTTTTGTCCGCAACAATTGCAAACGCCTGTTATGATTTTTTTAAAAATTATGCCGGTCCTGATACTAAGATTAAATGGCCCAACGACATTTATTGGCGTGACAGAAAGACAGGAGGAATATTGATTGAGAATGTTCTGAGAAGCGACCGTTGGCTGCACTCGATCGTGGGAATAGGACTAAACATTAATCAAACAAGTTTCGACGAATCTCTTGTAAACCCTGTTTCATTGAAACAAATAACGGGAAACGACTACAACCCGGTTCTATTGGCTAAAGAACTGTGTGTTTTTCTTACAAATCATTACCGCCGATTTCAGGTTGAGAAGGGTACAATTCTCGATGATTACAATCGCAATTTGTATAAGCTGAATAGTTCGGTCATGGTTCGAACGGGAAATATGACGTTCCAAACCACCATAAAGGAAGTACTCCCTTCGGGCCACCTGGTTACTTACGATACCACGGAACGGAAATTCGATTTTGGAGAAATCGAGTGGATCTTGTAAGATGCACGATGTAAGATGTATGACTTACGAGTCACAATGTCGTCAACTTTTATGATATTATCAGAATTCCAATCTGCTAATCCAGGGTAGCGGAATTGGTTTCTTCTAATTGATGGGGTAACCGTAACCCACTATCTCAATTCCCACATCTCACATCGTACATCTTACCT
>DAINQQ010000255.1:0-7248 GCA_036742645.1 Flavitalea sp. | reverse complement strand
AGAATCCTTGAAAGTGACTTCAAACGTTCCGCCGGCACGTACGTCAAGTTCTGCATTCATCACCGTACCGTCCGGATCAGAACCGAACCATCTTGAAATAAGAGCTGGATCGGTCCAGGCTTTCCATAGTTTTTCAATAGGAGCACTGATGGGGATTTCAATGGTTACTTTCTCGTCATTCATTATGTACTTCTTTTAGTGAAACGCTTGAATACTGTAAAGGAACGTTGAGCTAAATCAAATATTCATCTCCTTTGGGTCATCGAAATCATTCAATGGCTGAATGAATCTTAACGTATTACCATCTTCATCTGTAACATAAAATTCCCGGTTGCCCCAGCTTTGGTTGAATGGGCCCTGATGTACAGGTGAATCTTCCTTGTTCGATGTATCTAATCCCCGTTGTAGATATTTTTCAAACAGTTTATCGATATCCTGTATCAACACATTTGCTGCAATGCCAAATTTTTGGTCGCCTTCCAGACTTGTCAATAAAAGCTCTGCATCTCCATTCTTCAACGCGACTACCCAATCATCTGATGAAGCATCTGCGTCCTTGAGTTCGAAATCAAGAATACCAGTATAGAAAGATATCGCTTCTTTCATATTTCGGCATCTGAAAATTGGAATCATTTTCATGTTATGCTTGTTTTTGCTCTCTTCAATTAACGTCCGAGATATTTATTCGGAATATTTAGTGAGATGTAATCAATTCCATAAGCCGCTTTGATCAAGACCGAGACCACCTTTGCAATTGTTTTTTCATCTCTGTGCATTTGAGGAAGAAGTCCCATCATGGCATAGCTGATCGGATTTACGGTTGGGATCAAGGTTTCCCAGGGATAGCCCTTGCCCTAGATAATCCCGATGACGGTTATTTTTAAGTCCACTTTCTGAGACAGAAAATACTGTAGCATGTCGTTCGAGTTATTCGAATTTTGATTTACCGTGTGAAAGATGGGCGTTTGTCCTCCAAAGCCATTTTCGTCCACATCAGCTCGTGCATTAATATCGGCTCCATACTTCACAAGCACTTCTGCACAGGCGAGATGATTAAACTCCCCGCATATGTGCATTAACGTCGCTCCCGCTAAGGGCGTATACGCGCAACGCAAACTGTACTTTTTATTGACTTCCTCAGGATGCTCATTTACATAACTATCCAATTCTTGCGCATCATTCAATAATACATATAGCAATGCTTTGTCATCAAACTTCAAACCATGATCGACAAACGCCCGGATGCAGTGCTTGAATCTTGGCGTTCTCGTGTATTCGCTTGTTAATTCATAAATGAGGGGTTCATTATTAAAGACGTCATTCGGATTTATGCCATTTTCGAAACAATCATTTATTCCTTCGACGGAATGTTCTTCAATGTCGCCAATAATTTTGTCTGAGTAATTCATGCTGTTGAATCTTCGTATTTACTTTTTTTTTGCAGGGCAAGGCATGCCACGGCTCGCAGCGGTGGCATGCGTGAACGTCACGGATTAAATCGGCAAAAGGTTTTGATATAGACGCAATATGAAAATATGCGAGGGTTTTAATTTCTGTTTTGTCTGTGCATTGGTGACTCCAAAACATTTTTTGTACACGATGTTCGATCCATTTGTTATTTCTACTGCAATACCAGGAAATCCACCTGAGTCAATGAGTAATTTTAAATACGCGTCTAATTCCGGAAAACCGGGGTCTTTGTTTGCGGAGTGTTTCGACTCCGCAGAAGCCATGACCATCGAAATGCAGGCCATGGCACAATAGCTTAAAACTTTCGACAACATCGCAGTCGATTTTTTAAAGTGTGGATAGCAATTTACACACAGGTTCATGTAGAATTTAACTGTATTCCTGTTCCAGAGGATAGGTTTTAAACCCATATCAAAACGTCGTCATTTTCCCAGTCCTTTCAATATTGCTTTTTCCACAGGGCACAACTCATTTTCCGGCCGGTTAATATTGAAGTCCATTTTCGGCTGCAGGGGCGGTTGTGCCATAAATTTAGGATTCTTTCCGTGATGGTCTTGTGCCGCATGTACAATAAAAGGGTGGCATAGGTAGACTGTTCCTGCGTTGCCTGTTGCCAATGCTTCATCACGTGAGGGAACGCTGGCGAGTTTTTGAGCCAATTCTAAAAACGATAAACCGTATTCCCGTGCGCGTTCCAGTAGCTTTGCAACGTTAAGGTGTGAACCAATTCTGATTACCGTTGGCGCATCCTCGTTCGATACATCAGAAAAAAGAAATAGCATTAATAATGCACGTCCTTTAGACTGCAAGTTTATCCGCCAATGTAAATAATTGTCGGCATTCTTCGGTCCCGGAAAACTCGCATCAACATGCCACCCGGTATCCGCTGCTGGCACTTCACTGGGAAAGCGTATCGGGAATGAGCCCAGTGTCATTCTTGGTATCCAATTGTTCTTACCGACCAATTGATCAAATGCTCTGTGAAGAATATGCGTGTTTGCCGCTTTTTTAAAAGGCTCAAGTCCCAACTCACCGATACGGATCACAGGTTGTCTCCATGTATCAGGATTATTGCGTTCGCATCCTGTTGCTTTCCATAAAATGTCGCGGCATTCATCAGCAAGGTCGATAGGAAAAGCATTTTCCACCTTAACAAAACCATCGTTTATAAAACGAGATATTTCGTTTATCGACAATTTTTTCATTAAATCGTGTGTAAAAGAATTATGATGTCTTTTTGAGTTGCACTTTATCGACAACGCTAAGTACGCCTGTCTTCCAAAGCTTAAAATTAAAGAGAAGTTCTTAACGTTCTCTTTCTGGCCTTCGTGTCTCCTTTGTGTTTTGCAGCCCGTTAACTGCACAATCAGAGGGGGCCACAAATGACACAATGAAGACACGAAGGAGACAACGGGGACTTAAACAAGTTGAGACCATCCATCAGTAATACTCTATTTCGGAAATAGCAACCTGTTTTAACTTATGTTTGAAAGTTATTCTCATTTTATCGGCCTTTATCTTCTCAAAAGATATCGAATTCTTTGTATTACCGGTGATTTTAATCGGTCTCATTCCTTGATGTTTACCGGGAGCCATTTCCCTGCGTGTTGATATTCTATTGTGAAAGAATCTGGTGCTGCAAAACTTTTTTCATCCGCTATTGGATAAATATTTGCGCCGGAGTTGGAAGGTTAAAATACCAGGGAATCATGCCCGCCAGTTCGCGCCCCCTGATAAAATCCCAGTACCGCACATATTGATTGTTTACTTTAAACCGGTCAGCGAAATGTTGCAAAGAATCGTTCCATAAATTGTTCTCAACATTAGATTTTAGTGTAACTGCTTTTTCCAGGAATTCATTACTGGCAGCTTTGTCGCCTTTCATCGCAGCTATATGTGAGATGGCCATTGCATTGCCATACATATAGCTGTTAAAGGTTGGTCGAAATGCCTCGCCTCCTTCGAAGCCATCCTTTCCGCCGGAGGCATCGATCGAGGCAATCGTATACTCAGTAGCATCAGGCATGGCAGGGATTTAGTAAAGGTTTTTAGAAGCGTCCCAATGATCGTACCACTGATTATAGATGGATTTCATGCTGTCTAGTTGCCTCATGACAAAAGCAGCATCTCCATTGACAAGGTATCGCGCATACGTGGCGTCTGCAACGCTTTCGCTGTATCTCCGGTTGTTACCACCATGCAGGTAGAGGTTCTCAATATAACCATCTATGTAACGATTGTCTTTGAGCCACCGGCCTTCATAGATATGGTGCATAGAAGCCGCGTTGATGGTGCAAAACGGTTCTCTGTCCCACGGCACATGATTGATGAACTCAGTGATTACATAACTATTATCACCGACATAACGGATATGTGCTTTGTACATTTTCCAGCGGTAATAGTAAACCTTCTCTATTTTCTTATCAGAACATTCGAAAAAAGGAATGTTCTCCAGGTAGACTGTTGGTCTTCCACCAAATACACGGCGGCCAAGTTATTATGATCAGGAAATGAACCGTGCATGTTGTTGCTGCAACTGAAGATTAAAGCAGGAAGCATATATATCAGCAGTTTCTTAAGAATATAGTGATTACATACTTGCCAGATCATCATTGGACATTGTGCAATCTTTTTTTTGCTATAAGCAATTTTTTTTCGCCACAAAGGCACTAAGACACAAAGATTACTATCAATAATGAGCACCACCGACCACTGACTAAGCTATTTGTAGGCTTTAGGCGATTTCAACATCGTCCGCCACTTACCAGATTCGGCATAGTATTGAATTGTTTGATTTCTTCTTCGCAGGAGGTGTTCCATGTATCTTTTGAGAATGATTTTGTCGAAAGATCTTCCGGCAATTCCATGTGGCACTTGATATGTAAACTCGTCATGCATCAACGTAACGTCGTTGGACACTTTAAAATGGTGACGATGAACAAACGACTTGAAAGCGCCGCTAACCATTTGGTCTTCGAAATAGGTCGGAAAGTTGCAAGCTACAACGCAGACTGTTAATTGCTGGTAAATACCAAAATGCTTCGCTCTCCATGTTATCGAGTCGCCTATGCTGCATAGGCCGCTGATTTTTCCGGCAACAGCAATTTCATTTGTATGGGCAGTAGAAATGGTATGGAGTTCTATGCTTCGAGACAGATCAAAGCAAACTTCGATCGGTGCTTTGATCTGGGTTTGAAGTTCAATGATACTCATGTTTGTTGAAATGAGTCATGTTGTACGGCATCAGCTAATGTACGCCAACTTTGTTACCTATCAGTTGGCAGGTAGTTTGTTTCTTGAAACAATATCTCTTGAATCTCCTATGTGCAATCTATGTATCTATGTGCCCTATGTGATAAATTGTCCGCTTGCATTTGACGCTTCTTCACAGCATTGTCTTACAGCCTCAAACCGATCGCATCTTTTCTCACTTCTTTTCGCCAGTTTTTACCAAAAGTTTTGTCAAGGTGTTCAAAGATAGCCCTGTTGTATTCATTCAGGCATTCTACGTTTTCCGGCGCAACACATCCAAACATGTAATAGGCAACTTTGTACTTGTCGAAGAATCCTTTGTCTGTGGCATAGATGATGGGAGCAAATCCCCCCTGAATTAAGATCTTCGCCGTGTTCTGTTTGATATCTGCGGCCGCTTTTTCCCTTGTATAATAGCACCCAGGATTTTTTTTGTCCTGGGCCTCCGAAAGACTGGAGGTGAAAAGGCTAAAAACCAAGACTGTGAAATAGAGTTGACCCTTTCGCATAGATTTCATTTTTATTGATAGGCTTTCGGCTGCAGTGATTAGGAAATGCATCCGAAGCCCTGCAGGCGATCAAATCGAAATTTCCAACTAAATGATGCGGGGCTAATTAGAGTTACATACAAGTTACCTTGAAATATCGACTTGCCCAACCACTTATGAATTCAAAACAGGGTGGAAAAAATATGGGAATCGCTTCCACATTCAATAGACGATCAGGGCTCGCTTTACGCTAACATTTGATGAGCGTTTTTTTTCAAATACAATCAGTAAATTGTTGATTCAAATAATTCTTCATGAAAAATATTTCTTTCACCAGTGTTTTTTTACTTGTTTTTTTATTGACTCAACAGGTGGGTTTACGAGCCCAATCGAGTATCGATAGCATACTCCCCGTAAGAGGCCTGAGTATCGCTGCTCCCATGCCGCCTGTGGTCGACTCCTTTGTCACATTCATTAAACAGGAGCTTGCACCGAGGAGAATTAATACACTGATACTTCGGGTAGATTATCATTATCAATTTAAAAGCCATCCCGAGTTGGTCGATTCTGTCGCGCTGTCGTTGGCAGAAGTGAAGAAGATTGTAAATGCATGCAAACAGCATAATATCCGGATCGTGCCACAGATTAACTTACTCGGACACCAATCCTGGGCGAAGACAACCAGTAAACTATTATCGGCATATCCGCAATTCGACGAAACGCCGCATGTACAAATGCCGGAAACATATAAATGGCCAAATCCTGATGGACTGTATTGTAAAAGTTACTGCCCCTTGCACCCGGACGTACATAAAGTGGTGTTTGATGTAGTGGATGAAATATGCAATGCTTTTGAGGCAACTGCATTTCATGCAGGAATGGATGAGGTTTTTTACCTTGGAGATGATAAATGTCCGCGTTGCTCAGGGAGAGATAAGGCCGAATTGTTTGCGGGAGAAGTAAGTAAAATCCGCAATCACCTGGCCCAAAGTAACCGCCAGCTCTGGATTTGGGGCGACCGCCTGATAGATGGCAAGTCCACCGGCATCGGGCTGTGGGAAGCCAGTTTCAATAACACGCACAGGGCAATCGATATGATCCCGAAAGATGTATTCATTTGCGACTGGCATTACGAACGCCCGGATAAAACGCCGGTTTTATTCGCAGCGAAAGGACTTAAAGTTGCTACCTGTCCATGGCGTACGCCACAAACCGCCGTTACGCAGCTTAACGACATGGTTGCTTTCAGGCAGCAGTCTACCCGTCAAATGAGAGAGAATTTCCAGGGAATGATTCAAACGGTGTGGACCTCCGTCAGTGGTTTTTTCCGTGAGTTCTATGGACAACAGCCTGGGAATACTTCCGGAAATACTTTTCGAGCAATGTATGATGAGATTAATAAATTGGGAAGATAGTGGCAGGGGTCTTCGCATCGCGAAGCTGAACTAAAGATAGCGCCATACCACCAAAGATGAAATGCGTGTGGGTGTCGATAAATCCCGGCACGATAAGATTGCTCTCCCCAACTTCTGTTACCTGTGTTTTCTCACCGATCCATTTGCGCATCTCTGCCTTGTTACCAATCGCGACGATTGTGTCTGCCACTACAGCAAACGCCTCCGCATAAGGTGCGGCGGGATTTGCTGTCCAAATGTTACCTATAAAAACTTTGTCTGCAATCTGTGATTGACGGCAAGAATATAGAAGAACAACGACTATTAGAAACAGGAATCTGGGCATAGAGGGAATTAAACGGGAAAGCGGCAAGTTATATTTTTTCGTAAATAAATACGCTGTCGCTGACTCGGTCAACTTTTACAGCGTATTTAGTCCTGTGCTTTCGCACGTTTGGATGATGTCGGAAGTTATTTTTTTGAAGAACTAAGGAGTTCGTCTAGTCCTTGCATTGCGATTTCCATACCTTCTTTGAAGCCCATTTTTATGGTTGCTTCGAGTTGATCTAAATCGTCATAAGAGACGAGGCATTCTACCAGAGTGGTGTCTCCTTTAGCAGTAAATGTTATTTCCCACGTGGATT
>DAINQQ010000254.1:0-7253 GCA_036742645.1 Flavitalea sp. | reverse complement strand
CTGTTTCCCACTCGCCGTTCCAAGGCTCAAAGTATTTTGCCTTGCTATCGGTTACGACATAACTTGATTTCCACCCTAATTCAAGTTTTGCAGCTTTTTTCAGAGGATGCGTATAATCGATTTTCGCCGAATAGATTTGATATCCACCGCGAGATGCTCTTCGTAGTTCTTTGACCGGGCGGGTGTGAAAGTCGCATTCACAAAACGTTGATCATTTGTAGAATTGTATTTAATCACATCTACGTCAGCAGTGAGTTCGCGACCTGCAGAATCATACTGTTAAGGTCTACACTTCCGTTCTTCCATACTTCTTTGGCAAAACGGGTTGCTTGCGCGATCGAGTCAACTTTCGAGGACGGGCTTTTCAAATAGCTAATATTATTTCCACGCTCGTTCCCGGAATTATAAATCCAGTTACCACAATGTCCCAGTATTGTTTTCCTGTTGAGCGAATAATCCATACCGATTTTCAGATTGTTATTCACCCGGTTAGTGCGCCAAAGTGCAGCTTGTTCGAAAATTGCGCGTGGACTCATCGGTATTGTTTACTTGCGGACGATTGTCAACTCCTGAAAATTTTCCAACCGGCCAAAACTGTAGTTGCTAAAAAGGTTCACTTTTCCTTTACGATAATCCAGGCTAACATTTTCATTGGTCTTGAAATAGACTTCCGTCCTACGCCAGCAGTAATACTTCCGTTGAAGCCTTTCGCCTTATTCTTTTCGTTTTAATATTAATAACACCCGGGTTGCCTGTGGCATCAAATTTTGCGGTGGATTTGTAATAATCTCAATTGCTCTATTTTGCTTATTGCATTTCCAAAGTTAAGCATCATGCATTGTACCTTGCATTGCATAGTACGTTGCTTTATCTTGAAGAGGAAAATCGTGGATAACTGGCAATGATTATGGCTAAAAATATTCACACCACGGGACGCACGGGCGCAGATGCAGTTACAACGATAAAAGTTTTAGGACGGAAGGCGTACAATCAGCTAAGTGGAAGCTATGCGAAACGCTACGTTTTCTCGGGCTTCTCTGATCGACTATGTTTTTTGCGGAAGTATATAAAAAGAAGAATCCCGGTAATCACCAGGAGAGTTGATATGACTTCGGCCTGCGTGGGATGCCAGCCGAAGATGTTGTATTTAGTATTAACCCGGATTTTCTCGATAAAAAAGCGTTCTATGCCATTGACAATTAGATAAAGTGCAAACATTATCCCAGGAACAGTTAGTCGGCGCCGTAACGACCAAAGAAGTAAAAATAAAAATGTACATGCTACAGTTTCATAGAAGGCCGTTGGAAACACCGGTATGGGCAAATGGCTACAATATTGGCCAGTGCAGCCGTCAATTCTAGCACCTTCACTGAGAACATTGTGAGGATAGGCGTAAGCCACTGACCAATCTGGAAGCCACGAAGGGGCTTTCACTGCTTTATGAGGTGCATCAGCTGAATTAGTAATCCCGAACTGAGTAGTATAATAGCTAGAATTGGCTTGTAATACTGCATTCACACGGACAGAATCTGCTAGTTCAACTTTCGAATCGGCCATTGTAACATAGGCAGAATTCAAAATTCCCCAATCACCATCGCCAGATACCTGGCAGCCAATCCTTCCAATAGCATACGCGAGTATCAGACCGGGCGCTGCTGCGTCGCATAAATGTCTCAAACCAATATGGTGTTTGCGTGCGTACCAGAAGATGGCAAGCGCAGCCAAAATTAATCCACCGTAAAATGTCAGGCCACTAAATGAAAGTAAAGCCTCGATCGGATTTCGTACAAAATCATCCCAATTCTCAAAGTTGTGGAATAGCTTGGCCCCCAAGAAGCCAAATAAGGCAGCATAAATAACCAGGTCTCCTACCCTGTCGTGTGGCCAGATTCGAATCATCCTATCCTCCGCTTTACTTAGTTTCTGTTTATTCTTTTCGCGCCATTTGAGACCTGCGAAGATTAATCCGAGAATGATTCCAGCTGGCCAACTTCCTTCTGAAGAAAAGATGAACTGCTGAGGATCGTCTTTTAGGGTACTGTCGGAAAGAAAAAGTCCCAAAATCTTAAATCCCAACAAAAAGCCAAGTAAAAAATTTACCAGGAGTTCACTGGTAGAGGCAGGTTTGCCCACCACAATCTTCACATCTTCAGCATGCAGCAATCCTTCGCGCTCCTTGCGCTTTAGTTCAACAGTTAAAACGAAAGCAGCTGCTATAAATGCAAGTGCGACAAAGAATCCAAAGGAATTTATAAATCGAAGCCCCGTCCATTCAACACCAAACAAATCTTTGAACGCATAGTATAGGTTAGGATACATTTATGATAATTGAAAAAGTGGGGTGATTATGTTTTGCAACGTAAGACAATCCGCGCGTGAATTAGTGCAGCAATGTTAAGGAATTCCATTGTAAGATAATTGAATAAAAACCCTCCCGGCGAGGGAGGGCTCACACTATGAACAAAGCTGAATTAAACCAGCGAATCAACAATATTGATTAAACGCACCAATAAGGTTGTGGGCAATCATCTGGGCTGACCTGCCTTCAATCTGATGACGTTCGATGAAGTGAACCAGTTGCCCATCCTTAAATAAAGCGATAGCTGGCGAGGAAGGTGGATAAGGCAATAAATTCTCACGAAGCTTGTTTACTGCTTCCGCGTCGAAACCTGCGAAACTTGTCGTGAGATGGTCAGGCTTTTTTGATGCATTGGCTACGGCCATTAATACGCCCGGCCTTGCAGTGCCGGCAGAACATCCGCAAACTGAATTGATCATCACAAGGGTTGTTCCTTTTTGTTTTAATTGGCCTTCTACATCTGATGCTGAAAGTAATTCCGTAAAACCGTTATCGGTTAGTTCCTCTTTCATCGGTATAACTAATTGCTCTGGATACATGTCTCGTTGTTTTGAATCACAAAATTAAAGAAAAAGTCATTCCCAGATTTGCGAGATCAGGAAACAGAAGTAATGTCACAGAACCTTTCGCTTACCTGTAATTATGTCGCAAAAAATTTGACAATTTTATTTAGATCGGTCAATTGTTCTTGAATGAAATGAGTGGTATGTGCTTTGAACCCCTGGTTCTGAAAAATCACACAAAAACTTTATAATTATGACACACTTTAAATTCGCCGCGAAACCTGCTTACAAAACGCTCGATAACCTTTTTGATGAGCTGTTGAATGTTAACTGGAATAATAATGTTTGGAATGGTTCAAAACACACTTCTGCTTTACCTGCAGTAAACATTTTCGAAACCAACGAAGCATATCATCTTGAATTAAATGCTCCCGGACGTAGTAAAGACGATTTCAAAGTAAATTTTGAAAATGAATTGTTAACAATCAGTTATGAAAAGCCTGAAGAAAAGCAATCTGATGAGTTCAAAACAGTGCGTAGAGAATTTGGTTTCAATAGTTTCACACGCAGTTTTCATGTTGATGAAAAAATCAATGCAGAAAATATTCAGGCAAAATATGAAAACGGTTTATTGAAACTGTGGTTACCTAAAAAAGACGAGCCAAAAAAAGAAGTGAAGCAAATTAATATTCAGTAATCGCTTCCACTTATATATAACTAGTTTTTAACTTATCTCGTACAGCCCATCCTGCAGAAGCGGGTGGGCTTTTATCGTTTTATATTAACTTCGGCCCCGAATATAAAAAGCATGGGAAATCATGGGAAATCATTTTATCTTAAGGAAGGTTGCGATTCTAACCTGTTTCCTTGTTTCAACGTTTATTCGAACGGAAGCCCAGGTTCCTGTGAGTCACGATACGAGCAGCTCTATACAGACGGATACGATGCCTGCGTCGACCGATACAATTCTTAGAATAAAAAACCTTAACCCCTTTTTTACCCTTCACGTTGATTCAACGCTTCAATACAATCTTGAAATAAACAAGGATGAGTCGGAATACTATTGGTTTCTCAGAAATTCACCGGTCGGGCTTCGGATCAATAAAGACAATGGGTTGCTGACTTTTAAGGTTGAGAAATCTTTTTTCCTTTCAGGCAAATTGAAATATGATGAGGAATATCCTGTTCAGGTGGGTGTACAGAATCTTGATAATCCCGCCGATAGGATCGACACTTCTTTCCGAATCCTTTTTTATAATACGGATATTATATCCTCCAGAGTAAAACCATCGGTGAATTCCACGCTAATAGTTGAGGAAGGAGATACAGTAAGCTTCAAAGTGCAGTGTGAAAGCGGAAGTTTCCCAATTGAACATATAACTTTTTTTGCTAACACGCCCTTGAAGAATTACTCTCCAATTACGAAATGTAATGATGACTTTGTGTGGTCTCCAACCTTTGACTTTGTAAAGGAATCGGACTCGGGAAAGGTAAAAATTTTAACTCTGAACTTCGTTGGAGCAAACCGGTTCATGATCAGGGATACCGCTACAGTGCGAATAATCGTCAAAGACGCATTGAATTATCCTCTCGCACTGCAGGACTACTACTTACAGGTGCGGAATATCGACACATATGTTCTTCAGCTAAAGTATAGCTTTCTGCAGCTAGACAAGCGAGTAAAAAATGTTAAAAACACGAGGACTACTTTTGACATTACGGGCTCGACTACTGCCTTAACGGGCAGTATTCTCTCTTCTTCTGCGGATCTGGCAACCCAAAAAACCGGAAAGATTCTACCGAGTGTCGGCGTATCGCTGGTTCCTATCAAAGAAGCGGTCGCCCCGGCGAAGATCTACGATCAAAACCAGGCATCATTGATCCGATCGTCGATTAAGAGACTCGAGTATGTGGTTCGTGATAATGGTGTTGTAGGAGAAAGAGACCCTGATATAAGCCGCAAAACGAACAAACTCAAAGAAGAATTGAAGCAAATCCAGATTCAGCTGATCGACATCCCGATCGATATAACAAATAGCATGTCTGAGCAAGAATTGAATGAATATTTTAATAGTCCGAAGGTTAACAAAAAATACAAGCTGAAAAAATAGCGACCTCCTGTCGCCTTGTTACTCTTCACAGCCCTGTCTTCTCCTGGTATCGATGAGATATTGAATTTTCCAGTGGCCATCGAGACGCACCAACTGAAATGAATTCACTCCGCAGTGACTAAATTTTCCTTCATAGTAAAATTTGTAGGGAGTCCAGGCAATTGCTAGTGGTCCGTCAATTTTGATCGTTTCAAAATGGATCCGTTCATCGGCAGCGCCTTTCTTTTGTTTCGAAACAAATTCGGCGAAATCTTTTACCTGTTCATTCCTTACAACCGTTTTACCTTCTTTATTTCTTGTGATTGTTTGAAGGACCGCACTATCGGAAAAAGATCCGCTTACCAACGACCCATCGGCGTTTTTCATCCCATCGAAAAGCGTGTTAACGGCAGCTTTTATGGAATCTTCTGCGGATTGAGCATGAAGGGAGAGTGAATAAAAGGCCATTGTTAACATAATGAGAATTGGCTTCATTGTAAAAATGTTTTAACTGTTTCAGGCAAAGCAATTGCGTCTTTAAAAATAAACATCGTATCATGAAACTATCAACTTTTATACAAGCGGTTATACTGATGCTTGTAATCGCTTTTGCCGCTAGCTGCGGATCCAGTCATCCAACATCGCGATATCCTGACCCCAACGATTATCCTGGTCGCAGGGATTATCCAGATCGTTATCCCCGCGATGACAGATCAACGCATAGATTACCTCCCGGTCAGGCAAAAAAGATTTACGGTGATAGATCTGCCAGATCACATGCTCCCGGGCAGCGTAAGAAGTATGGATATAGATCCTACCCACTTATTATAACAAGAAGACCGGGGATTGACATCAGGCGGAGCAGTGATGGAAGATATTACTACCGGAATTCTGATGGTTTTTATTACTGGCAGGGTTATGACGACAGGCTGTACCTGGAGGAAAGATATTTATCACAGGTCGAATATGATCAGTACACATATGAAGATTGGAGAAGCCGTGGACGAAATAATGCGAACAGATATAAAAACCGGAGATATTAATTAGTCTAAAATTTCCTTCGTGTCTTAGCGCCTTTGTAGCCCTCCTGGTCACACAGTTTGCGGCCACGAAGGCACTAAGACACGAAGGATTTTTCATTCAATCCCTGGCTTGAATTTAGGCCTAAGGCGTGCTTTTGATTTGTTGAAAACGTTTCTACCCTTATCAATTCCCCTACGAATACTTTTCCTTTCATCCTCTGGCAAATGGAGGGCATCCTGGCATTCAAGGCCGCAGCATCCCTCAAATTCCTCTGCACAATCTTCGCACTGAATAAATAATAAATGGCAGCCGTCGTTTGCGCAATTGGTATGAGTGTCCGCAGATTTACCACATTGATGGCACTTCGCGATTATCTTCTCGCCGATGCGCTCGCCCAGCCGATCGTCGAATACAAAATTCTTTCCCAGGAACTTGTTTTCGAGCCCTTTTTCTTTTACCGTATTCGCGTAATGAATGATTCCACCTTCGAGGTGAAAAACGTTTTGAAATCCCCGGTGTAAAAGATATGCAGAAGCTTTCTCACAACGGATACCACCCGTACAATACATGATAATCTTTTTGTCCTTATGATCCGCAAGCATATCGGCGGACATGGGAAGCTGTTCTCTGAAAGTATCACTCGGCACTTCAATCGCATTCACGAAGTGTCCTACTTCATATTCGTAATGATTGCGCATATCTACTACAATCGTATCCCGATCGTTGGTAAGTTGATTAAATTCTTCGGGGTTTAGATATCGTCCTTTGTTGCGCATATGAAATGAAGTGTCTTCAATTCCATCAGCAACGATCTTCTCTCTCACCTTGATTTTCAATACCCAAAATGATTTACCATCGTCGTCAACTGCAATATTTAGTCGAACGCCGTCTAAAGGTTCTATTGAGTTGAGGCAGGCTTTCAGATTTTCAAAATCGCTTTCGGGAACACTTAGCTGGGCATTAATGCCTTCGTGAGCTACATAGATGCGCCCGAATACCTTCAAATCGAATAAACGCTTGTATAAGTCGTCCCTGAATTGCTTTGGATCTTCGATGGGGAAATAATGGTAGAAAGAAATGGTTTTGCGCGGTTCCTTTTCCTGGTACAAACGTTCTTTTAACTCTCGCTGGGAAATGCGGTTGTGTAATACTGCCATGTTTTGAAATTTTAAGGACACTTGCCTGGTGAACAAAATTTCTGAAGCGCAAAGATATTGGGTTGTCACGAATTCCAGCGTCTTGGAAGAGATGATTTATGGAGACAACATCCAAATCAGG
>DAINQQ010000253.1:0-7266 GCA_036742645.1 Flavitalea sp. | reverse complement strand
TACCAGGAACAAAACGTGAAGATTGAAAAAATGCAAGATATCCTGAGCAGTATTCGGATCAGGACCGAATCGAAAGATGCAGAAAAAGTATTTAATCAATATATACAAGACCAGGTAGTACTCAACAACAAAGGAGAAAAAGTTACGGGCGAAATTTCGGCATTTGATATTGACCTGAAAAAAGAACTCGATAAGGCGAAAACCGGAGACACCGATAAGCAACTATTTCCATTATTCGTCTTCAAAAAAGACGGTAAAATATATTATACCATACCCACGCGGGGGAAGGGATTATGGGGTCCAATCTGGGGATATATTGCACTGGAAGCTGATATGAACACTGTGTATGGAGCAAGTTTTGACCACAAAGGAGAAACCCCGGGTTTGGGCGCAGAAATTAATACCGAGGCGTTTCAAAAACAATTTGTAGGAAAGAAAATTCTTGATGAATCAGGTAACTTTGTATCTGTTAAAGTCATAAAAGGCGGTGCGGCACCGGACGATATTCATGGCGTTGATGCTGTTTCTGGCGGAACTATTACCAGTAACGGTGTTACTGAAATGCTCAAACGAACGATTGGCAATTATCTTCCTTATTTTAATTCAATGAAAGATTCGACAGGCAATTAATTCTGTAATGCAATTGGTTTTCACTTATCTCTGAAAGATTTTCAGAACCGTTACCCTGATCAACTCATTAATCCATTTATTATGGCTACTGAAACAAGCGTTGCGCCAGTTGTTGTAAAAAAACAAAGAGAGGCGCCGTTCTCTGTAAAAAATAGGAAGCTTCTTAAAGATCCTCTCAACGATAGCAATCCCATTACCGTCCAGGTGTTAGGCATCTGCTCAGCCCTGGCCGTGACCGTACAAATGAAGCCATCTATTGTAATGGCTTTATCGGTGATGGTGGTCACGGCATTTTCGAACCTCATGATTTCGGCCATCAGAAATATCATTCCAGACAGGATACGGATCATAGTTCAACTAGTGATTGTTGCTTCGGTTGTAATACTAGTCGACCAGGTGCTTAAAGCTTTTGTATATGATGTAAGCAAGCAACTTTCCGTATTTGTTGGACTGATCATCACGAATTGCATTGTTATGGGCCGGCTTGAAGCGTACGCCATGGGAAATAAACCATGGCCATCTTTCCTGGATGGCATTGGTAACGGATTAGGGTACGGGCTAATCCTGGTTATTGTTTCCGCAATAAGGGAATTATTCGGTTCTGGAAAGCTTATGGGATTCCGGGTGGTGCCAGATTTTTTTTATGAGAAAGGATATTTTAATAACGGGCTTGCCATTCTCCCTCCGATGGCTTTAATTATTGTTGGCATTCTCATTTGGATCCAGAGAAGCAAAAACCCAAAATTGATAGAGTCTGAAAAATAAAATTGTTCGTATGGACCACGTAAACATATTCATAAAAGCCATCTTTATAGAGAACATGATTTTCGCCTACTTCCTTGGCATGTGTTCTTATCTCGCAATTTCAAAGACAGTAAAAAATGCTGTGGGGCTTGGAGTCGCTGTAATATTTGTACTGGGTGTGTCTGTGCCCGTATGTTACCTGATCGAAAACAATGTTCTTAAACCAGGAGCGTTAAGCTGGTTATCATCGAGCCTGGCGGATGTCGATCTCAGTTTTTTAAGTTTCATTATGTATATCGCCATCATCGCAGCCATAACGCAGTTGGTAGAAATGATCGTTGAAAAATTCGCGCCTGCTTTGTATGGTGCCCTGGGAATCTTCCTTCCACTTATCGCGGTAAATTGTTCAATACTCGGTGGTGCTCTTTTTATGCAGGAACGTGATTATGCAACCTTGGGTGAAGCGACCATTTTCGGTTTAGGATCGGGGGTAGGCTGGTTCATCGCCATTATTGCCATAGCCGCCATCCGGGAAAAGATACGCTATTCGAACGTACCTGCGCCTTTACGGGGATTGGGAATAACTTTCATTATCACTGGACTCATGGGAATTGCATTTATGAGTTTTATGGGAATACAAATATAAAATTTCATCGATCATGACATTCCTCGCCTTTGAAATGACAACTATTCTTGCAAGCATCACGGTATTCCTGATGTTCACTCTTTTGCTTGTTGGTCTTATTTTATTTGCAAAGGCGAAACTGATGTCATCGGGACTTGTAAAAATTGTAATCAACGGACAGGAAACTATCGAAGTGGAAGCAGGATCTAGCATTCTCACGACTTTATCCAACAAAAAAATATTCCTGCCATCGGCATGTGGCGGAGGTGGCACCTGTTCGATGTGTAAATGCCGTGTATTATCAGGTGGAGGGGAGATTCTCACCACAGAAAAGCCATACTTTACCAGGAAACAGCAAAAGGAATACTGGCGTTTAGGTTGCCAGGTAAAGGTTAAGCAAAATATGGAGATTGAGATACCGAAAGAAGTATTCGGCATCAGAAAATGGGAATGTGAAGTGGTTTCAAATGATAATGTTGCTACTTATATCAAAGAGTTTATAGTCAAATTACCAGAAGGAGAATTTCTCGAATTTGAACCAGGAAGCTATATCCAGCTGGATGTTCCTATTTCTGAAATTAACTTCAGGAATCAACTTTATCAAATTGACGAGCATTTTAAAGGTGACTATGATAACTTCAATATCTGGGATCTAAAAATGAAAACTCCAGAACCTGTTTTCCGGGCATATTCAATGGCAAATCATCCGGCAGAGGGTAACATGATCATGTTGAATATTCGATTGGCGACCCCTCCCTGGGAAAGATCTGCGGGTAAATTCATGGACGTAAACCCGGGTATCTGCTCTTCGTATGTATTTGCCTGTAAGCCGGGTGATAAAGTGAGTCTTTCTGGGCCTTATGGCGAATTTCATATTAAGCCTACTAAAAAAGAGATGGTTTACATCGGGGGTGGAGCAGGTATGGCTCCTCTCCGATCGCATCTATTTCACTTGTTCCACACGTTAGGTGAAAAAGAAAGAAAAATATCCTATTGGTATGGTGGAAGATCTTTAAGAGAAATATTCTATACAGAACAATTCAGAGAAATCGAAAAAAAATTCCCGAATTTCCAATACAACGTGGCTCTCTCCGAGCCTTTACCCGAAGATAACTGGACAGGCGATACGGGATTTATTCATAACGTACTGTTCGAAAACTATCTTAAGCACCATCCCGAACCGGAGGAAATCGAATATTACCTCTGCGGACCTCCCTTGATGAATGCGGCTGTGTTTAAGATGCTTGATGGATTAGGTGTGCCCCCCGGAAATATTGCCTTCGATGATTTCGGCGGTTAAATCAATGTTGAATGACGAATACACTATTCAACATACTGCATTTCCTTACCGGCCCGGTAAGGGCAGGAATGATAATGCTAGTTGTTTTCTCAATTGTTCAGTTCTTAAGTTGTGATGAAAAAAAAAGTCAAATCGTAAAGGTAGCAGGGACAGCCCAGGGTACAACCTATCATATAACCTATATATCTGCTGCGAACATCGATTACAAAACTGAACTGGATTCAATATTAAAAAAAATTGACTCCTCACTGTCAACCTATCTTCCTGTTTCAATTATTTCCCGGATTAATAATAACGACAGTAATGTTGTTGTAGATAAATATTTTACAGACGTATTTGAGGAGGCTTTAAGAATTTCAGCGAAAACAGCAGGCCTCTTTGATGTAACGGTAGCCCCACTTGTTAATACATATGGTTTTGGCTTTACAAAAAAAGGACTTATAGATAGTTCTTCAATTGACAGCCTTCTTCAATTTGTTGGATATGAAATGGTGAAAATTGAGAATGGGAAAGTAATAAAGGCAAAACCCCAGGTGATGCTTGATTTCAATGCGATCGCACAAGGCTATACTGTTGACGTATTGGCTACCTTTCTTGAAACCAAAAAAATCGAAAACTATCTCGTAGAATTAGGCGGCGAGGTGAAAGCAAAAGGAAAGAAAAATAAAAATGAATTTTGGAAAATTGGTATAGACAAACCAAATGAAAATCCAGGCGAGGGAAGGCTGCTGCAGGCAGTGGTTGATCTCCGTGACAAAGCACTGGCTACCTCAGGAAATTACCGGAAATTTTACGTTGAGAATGGAAAAAAGTACGCGCATATTATCGATCCCCGAACTGGGTATCCTGTGAAACATAATTTGTTAAGCGCTACAGTCATTGCAGACAATTGTATGACTGCAGATGCTTATGCCACAGCATTCATGGTAATGGGGTTAGAGAGGTCCAGGCAATTTCTGTCAACTCACCAGGAAATACAACTTGAAGTATATTTCATTTTTGAGGAAAATGGAAAATGGAAAACATTTAATTCAGCTACGTTGAACGATTGGATAGAGCACGTTCACTAAGATTTGCATTGCTCATTTGGCCTTGCTCCGCATATGCTACAAACGTTTCCATCTTTTCTTAATAAAGGATTATTACTGCTACATGTACCAGCAAATTGGCCATCTTTTTTTACCAATATCTTAATGGCAATCCCAGCAAAAGCAATACCCACCAGTAATATTGAGAGTAGAATAAGTGTCACATTTAAAGTTACAGAATTTTTGGAGGCTAAGAGAGAAAGAGAGGGAAAGAGAGAATGAGAAAGATGCCGAAGGCTGAAAGGTAATAACATAGTATGGGCGAGGATGGAAGGCAACCTCTGATATTGAGGAAGTTTAAAACAACTCTTTACTTCTTTAAGCTCCTGATAAATACCGGCATTTCAAACGCCCTCTTTATGTCTTAGCCAATCTCATCACGATAAAAAATAACTTTGTGCGATATATGCAAAGGCGCCGGCAAGATATCCGGCTAATGCCAGCAGGGAGACTCTTTTCATATACCATAAAAAATCGATTTTTTCCATTCCCATCGCTGCCACACCCGCTGCTGAGCCGATGATGAGACAGCTCCCACCTGTACCAGCACAGTATGCAACAAACTCCCAAAAATAATGATCTGGTGGAAACGTTTGCAAATCATACATCCCCATTGTGGCAGCCACCAGTGGAACGTTATCAATGACGGATGAAAGCAACCCTATCGAAATCACAATAATATCAAGATTGCCGATCGTTCGATCCATGTAGCCTGCCAGGTCAGCCAGCTGATGGGTTGAATCCAATGCCGCTATGGCTACCAGAATTCCCAGGAAAAACAAAACACTCGGAACATCCGCTTTTTGCAGGGCATGCACAACCGAATGGACATCTTTGTCTTCGTCGTTTTTATCCTTGTGTATAATCTCCGTGACAACCCACAATATGGCGAGTCCGAAAATTATTCCCATAAAGGGAGGCAGATGAGTAAGTGTTTTGAAAATCGGAACAAAAATTAATGCCCCGATCCCCAATCCAAGGATTAAGTTCTGTTCAAAGTTGCTTGTTTTGTTAATCTGCTTATTCTCTGGAATCGCCGGTCTATCAAAGTTTCCCTTTATTTTAAATGACAAGAAGATAAGGGGAACGATCAGGCAGATCATACTGGGTAAAAATAGTTTAAGCATAATGTTTACCGTTGTTATTTGGCCACCTATCCATAACATGGTAGTTGTAACATCACCGATCGGCGTCCAGGCTCCACCTGCATTGGCGGCTATTATCACCATACCTACAAAATACATTCTCCTTGCCCTATCCTTCACTAATTTTCTCAATAGAGAAACCATTACAATGGTCGTGGTAAGGTTATCAAGAACTGCGGAAAGGAAAAATGTAACAAAGCTGATTATCCAAAGCAACTTGCGGTGATCCCTGGTTCTTATTTTATTCGTTATGACATCAAATCCATCGTGTGCGTCAATCAACTCAACGATTGTCATGGCGCCCAATAAAAAAAATAGAATACCTGATACTTGTCCGAAATGGCGATATAATTGTTCGGAAACCAGGTCCGAGTCCGCGCTGCTCATTATATACACAACCCAACATAGTACCCCGGTGAGCAGGGCGCTTGCGGTTTTATTAATCTTCAAGGGATGTTCGAATGCTATAGCAGCATATCCAAGAATAAAAATTGAGACTAAGAGCATATAGTTAGTTATGGCTTACCGAAAAAGTTCGTTGTTTACACAGGGTGATATGTTTTGGAAAGTTCCTGTCAGCTGGGTCCTTAAATCATAGCCTCAATGGTTTTACAGGATTAACTACTTAAAAACCACCGGCAATGGGTAATACCAATGCTTGTTCAATTAAGAATTAGTAAATATATATCTTCTTTGATTGAGGTATGACGGGGAAGTAAAATCACTTTCAGAGTTTCCATGTATCTTACTGGTCTTGCAGACAACTCATACCCGCACTATTCAAAATTTGAAAAGCTAAGGAAGTATTCCATTCTGCCAGGGACTACCGCGTTTGTTGCAAGCGTGATAAGACGAATGATTGACCAGCGGGGGGCTACCGTTTGTAAGATAATGATAGGACGATTCCATATCAATCATTATCTCACCGAGAATCGATGAATTGAGAACGATCATCATGAAGTACCCAATTCGATTATCAGTAAGCAATATATTTACGCAGTTTTGTAAGAATGATTATATATCCGAATGATCCAGGATCGAATAAATATTTGCTGCAGCTAGTCAGGGCAGTAGCAGTATTCCTTATCGTGTTTGCTGGCGGCTGTTCATCGCCGAAAAGGCAAAAACCCAATATCATTATCATCTACGTTGACGATCTTGGTTACGGAGATGTTGGTTGCTATGGTGCCTCGAATGTCAAAACGCCCAATGTTGATTACCTGGCAGCAAAGGGATTGAAATTTACCGATGCTCATTGTTCTGCTTCCACGTGCACACCGTCGCGCTTTGCACTGCTTACAGGAATGTATGCATTCAGGAAAAAAGCGGCGGTGCTGGCCGGAGATGCTTCCATGTTGCTCACTCCCGGTTCTGAGACCGTATCAGCAGTTTTACAAAAAGCAGGGTATACGACGGCAGTGGTTGGCAAATGGCATCTGGGGTTGGGAAATGACACTATTGACTGGAACGGCAAGATTATTCCTTCACCAAACGAAACCGGTTTCAATTATTCTTTTATCATCCCGGCGACTACCGACAGGGTACCAACAGTATACGTAGAAAATGGACAAGTGCCTGGTCGTGATAGTGCAGATCCCATCAAAGTAAGCTATGCAAACATAATTGGCGACGATCCCACGGGGTTGAGCAACCCGGAAATGCTGAAAATGAAAGCGGATACACAACACAGTAATACGATCGTGAATGGCATTAGCAGGATCGGATATATGAGTG
>DAINQQ010000252.1:0-7317 GCA_036742645.1 Flavitalea sp. | reverse complement strand
CCCCTCGATCGTAACGGCTGCATTGAAGAATGTTACTTCCACTATTCGCTTAGTCCGATCTACACTGAAACATGCCAGGTAGGAGGTGTTCTTGCAACTCTAATTGAAACAACCCACAGGGTGACTTCACTCAGGAATCTTGAAAGAATGAAACAACAACTGCAATTTGCTGTTGATGCAGCTGAATTAGCTACGTGGGAGTATTATCCGCTGACGAATACTTTCACGGCAAATAAAAGGTACGAAGAATGGTTTGGTATCACTGCCGGTGAAGCAAGCAGCAACGATCTCGCCATCGCTGTTATGGCGGAAAAGGACAGGCAACGTGTATTGGAAGTGTTGAATAAATCCCTTGATTATTCTTCGGGCGGACATTTCAATATGGAGTATACTATTCAACCGGCATTGAGAAAACGTCGCATATTGAGGGCAAAGGGAAAGGCATGGTTTAACGAGGAAAAAATTGCCTACCTGCTTAACGGCACACTAGAGGATATCACGGAGGAGGTATACTCGCGAAGGTCGCTGATACAGAATGAGAATAATCTAAGAAATATCGTGTTACAGGCACCAGTTGCAATGTGTGTTTTAAAGGGACCTGAATTCCTTGTAGAAATTGCAAACGAGGCCATGATCGAGTTGTGGGGAACGCGTATAGAAAGTGTCATCGGCAAACCATTATTTGTTGGGCGACCTGAAGTAAGAGGCCAGGGCCTGGAGGAATTGCTTCAAAGGGTCTACAACACAGGTGAGCGATTCTTGGCATATGAACGTCCTGTCAACCTTCCCAGACATGGACAAATGGAAACAGCATACATCAACTTTGTGTACGAAGCCTTCCGGGAAGGTGACGGAAGGATTTCCGGAATTATGTCGGTTGCGACAGATGTTACCGACCAGGTGCTTGCAAGAAAGAACATCGAAGAAAGCGAACAACGTTTTCGAACACTCGCAGAAACACTTCCTCAACTTATATGGATGACGGATGAAAACGGCGAGCAGCTATACGCTTCTTCAAGATGGGAAGAATATACTGGCATCCAACCCGCTGACGGGGAGACATGGCAGCAGGTCGTTCATCCAGCTGACATGCAACGAATCTCGACAGCGTGGAATAGGAGCAAGACATCCGGGGTACTGTATAGCGCTGAAGTAAGATTGAAAAACAGAGAAGGAGCCTATCGGTGGCATTTTGTCCAGGGCGAACCGATTCGGAATGAGGAAGGGCGGATCATAAAATGGATTGGTGCTTTTACTGATATTCATGACCAGAAAAAACTTACTGAGAAATTGGAATCGCTGGTTAATGAACGAACAGCGGAACTTCAACGTTCCAATGACGACCTGCAACAATTTGCGCATGTTGCCAGCCACGACTTAAAAGAACCACTCAGGAAAATAAAAACATTTACCAACCGGGTAGAGGATGACAGGGAAACGGTATTGTCGGAGAAAGGCAGAACATATTTGGCGAAGGTTCAGAGTGCATCGGACAGACTTTTTAGTATGATTGATGGCGTGCTAAGATATTCGATGGTAGATGCACATGAGGCACCGACTGAAATTGTTGATCTAAATAAGATCATACAGTATATAGAGAACGACCTCGAACTAACAATACAAAAGCAATCTGCCATTTTTCAATACGGGAATCTGCACACACTAGAAGGCTCTTCGGTTCTGATTTACCAGCTTTTCTATAACCTGATAAATAACTCGCTGAAGTTTGTAAAACCTGAAGAGCCCCAGAAAATTTGTATCAATTCAAAACAGGTTGATCAGAAAGGAAAAAGTTTTATTGAAGTGATTGTAAAAGACACTGGCATTGGATTCGAACAGGAACAGGCAGAAAGAATATTTACTACATTCACCAGACTTCATTCAAAAGACAAATATGAAGGAACGGGCCTCGGTCTCGCTTTGTGTAAGAAAATTGTGCAACGTCATCGCGGCACTATAACGGCAAGTGGTCAAAAAAATGTAGGCGCCGAATTCAGTATACTTCTTCCCGAAAAACAAACAGGGAACCATGTTTAAGATAGAAGAATAATGAACAATGAATAATGAAATAATGCATTGGAAATAGTGACAGACTTAGAATCTATAGACTCTTGTTTCATTAAGCAGTCACCATTGACCATTCACCACTCACCATTGACTATTCACCACCCACCATTCACACCAAGTTACCATGCGATTTCTCTTTACTTCCTTCCTTACCGCACTAACATTTGGTTTCTCTCATGCCGCGGATTCTAAAGATATTTCGTCTCCCGACGGGAAGATAAAGGTGAGTATTGAAGTAAACTCCGGCCTCCGCTATTCTATAACGTATGAAGAGAAGGTCATCCTGCAAGCTTCAACAATTAACCTTGTACTGCGAGATCAATTATCTCTTGTCGGAAAACTTTCTATCAAGAAATTAACCCGACGTCGGAATAATACGGTCATCCTTTCGCCGGTACCGGAGAAAAGAAAACACATACCAGACCTCTATAACGAATTGACGCTTCGTTTTAATACTCCCTTTAGTGTTGTATTCAGGGTGTATAACGATGGTGTCGCTTATCGTTTTCTCAGCCATATAAATGATAGCATAACTGTTGAGGAGGAAATTGCTGAATTTAATTTCAACGAAAATCACCCTGTGTACTTTTCACAGGTCGTCAAGAGAGAGAATGCTGATCTCTATCATACAAGTTTTGAGGAACCATATGAAGTGAAGCTACTTGATAGCATCGGTCCGACGAATGTTTGTTTCACTCCAACATTGATTGCGCCAGCGGCAGGTCCAAAAACTATCATTACCGAATCAGATCTTGAAGATTACCCGGGGATGTTCCTTACCGGTCATGGAGATTACTCATTGAGAGGAGTCTTCGCGCCCTATCCCCTGGAGGAGATAGTTACAGAAGGCGAGTTTCCCCAGGCAATTGCAAGCAAAAGAGGAAATTATATTGCGATTACCAAAGGCACCCGCTCGTTCCCATGGCGTGTATTAATGATTGCTGCTACAGACAAAGAATTACCAGCGAATGATCTTGTCTACCGGCTGGCTTCTCCCTCAAAACTCAAAGACCATTCATGGATACAGCCGGGGCAGGCAACAGATGAATGGATAATTGGAATCAATCTGTTCAATGTGCCTTTTAAATCAGGCTTAAATACAGCTACGTATAAATTTTACATTGATTTCGCTAAAAGATTTGGCTTTGAACGAATCATGATGGACGCCGGGTGGAGTGACTACAAGGATTTGTTCAAAATAAATCCGTCAATTAATATGGACGAAATTTCGTCATATGCACGGGAAAACCAAATTAAACTTAGCATGTGGACATTAGCATTGACGCTTGAAAAACAGTTGGAACCAGCTCTTGAGCAATTCAACAAATGGGGCGTGGACTTTATCATGACGGACTTCATGGATCGGGATGACCAACGCATGGTCAAATTCTATCATAAAGTTGCTGAAGCATGTGCGCGGCATAAGATCATGGTCATGTATCATGGTGCCTTCAAACCTGCTGGCTTTAACCGTACATGGCCGAATGCGATGACACGTGAAGGAGTGTTAGGATCGGAATACAACATATGGAGCTCAAAGGCTACACCTGAACATGACCTGTTATTGCCTTTTATAAGGATGACCGCGGGTCCTATGGATTATGAGCCGGGAATACTCGACAATGCGACTGCAAAAACGTTCCGATCGATTGGAGATAAGGTAATGTCGATGGGTACACGATGCCACCAGGCAGCGATGTTCGTAGTTTATGAAAGTCCGATCCAGGTGTTTTCAGGCAATCCTTCACAAGGTCTACTCGAGCCCCAGTTTATGGAACTGATTGGTAGTGTTCCAACAACCTGGGATTCTACAATCGTCGTGGATGGAAGGGTAGGAGACTATATCATTACTGCAAGAAGGAAAGGAGATGACTGGTATATTGGTGCGATGACGGACTGGACCTCAAGAGAATTTACGGTCGATTTGAATTTCCTAAATGAAGGAAATTACGAAGCGACTATTTGTGAAGATGGCATAAACGCGGACCGTTATCCGTCTGATTATACTTTAGGAAAAAAGCAAATAACAAAAGATTCAAAACTTTCAATCCGCATGGCACCAGGCGGAGGGAACCTTATGCACTTGCGAAAAATACAGTAGCAATTTATCCTGGCCAAAAATTAAATCGCGCAATGCTCCCGAGATTTCTTCGACAAAATTTGAGATGCCTGGTTTAACTTTTAACGATAAGTGCCTGGTTGATGACTGTAAAGAAATAAGTTCTTATACCGCTTAACTTATATTTACGCACATCGTTTTGTTGACCGGGAGAAATGTGGGTCGCAATCACGCTGTGAGGTTTAATATGCTCAATAATTTCTTTCCCTTCTTCGTCCATAAGAAACCAGATGGGTACGACCATTACATCAACCATCCCAACCTGGAGTTTTTTAAAGAGTGAAAGATCAATGCTTGCATCACCGATATGAAGAAGCCTTGATTTTCCAAATTTTACCAGGTAAGCTATGTTCTGCACTTTTGAATGCCGTTGTGGCCCGGTATGCGGAACATCAAAGCTATATATAGAAAGCTCAGACGCGCTGTCTTTAAATAGCAATCCATTTCTATTCCACGCATTAATAACCTGGACGGCCGCTAATGAATCGATGACCTGTGGTGAACCGGCAACAAACCTCCGTGAGGATGATCGAAGAAAGTCCCTTGTCAGTTTTGCGCTATAGTGATCTCTGTGATAGTGAGTGAACAGGGCAAGATTCAGATTCGTGTAAGGGGCCTGTTTCTGTAATATTTTATTGACTTCGACCGCAGGCGGATTTAAATAGGCTGGTCCATAATATTCGTGAAGGCCATCAACTAATATAGCTGTGTTTGTAGAGTTTATCAGTATACCCATATTCCCTTTATAGCTAATTGTAATTGCTTCATTCCTGATGAATGTTCTTGTAGTGTTTAAACCACGTCGCCAACAGATTGATGACAAAACCATTGTCAGGAAAATAAAAAATACTCTATGGAAGTTGCCAATAAGCAAAAGCATTTATCTCGGTAGGAATTATGACCTTAATAATAGATTGAGAGGTGGATTTGTGAATAAGATTCTTTGACCCATAAAACCGGATGATTTCGCGTTGCTGTTATCTTGCCAGGCCGTGGATGCCCTAGGGATACAGCAGATATTTCTTCCTCATTTTTTTATACTCACTTAAACCCGGTTCCCAGCTTCGGCGAATCTCTTCTTCAGATATGCCCCCGATAATCTGTTCCTTAAATCGTGTGGTACCTGCGAGTTTATCAATACTTCCCATTTCTTTACTTTGTGAGAAGTCGAAAAATTTCTTTTTATCAGGAAAAGCTTTGTACAACTCAATCATCCATTGGATATTTACCTTTTTTGATCTCCGTAATTTTTCGACATCATAGTTCCGCAGGTCCAATCCATAACAAAGCTGGTTCATATGCAGCGGCGTTTCCGCCATACCAGGTATTCCAACAGGAGTGTATGAAAACGAGTACTTGCCCTTGAGTGATGGTGCACCCAACACAGTAAAAGGAAAATATGTACCTCGACCATGATTCAATGCAGTTCCTTCAAACAAGCAGGTCGAAGGATACAACATCACGGACTGTTGTGTATTCAGGTTTGGCGAAGGCTTAACGGGAAGCGTATAAGGCATGTCGTGACTGTAATTGGCCACAGGGATAATTTTAACCTTACACTTAACACCGTTTATGAGCCAATTTTCTCCATTCAGCATCTGCGCAAATTCGCCAATAGTCATTCCGTGCGACATTGGTATTGGAAACATGCCAATTCCCGACTTTAATTTCATGTCGAGAACTGGTCCATCCACCAGGTAACCATTAGGATTAGGCCGGTCGAGAATTAATAATTCTTTTCCATTTTCAGCACAGGTTTCCATCAGGGCCGCCAACTTATTGATGTTGGTATAAAACCGGCAACCTACATCCTGCAAATCATAAATCATCAGATCGATGGCATCCATATGTTCTTTTGAAGGCTTTTTACGAACACCATATAATGATACAACCGGGATGCCTGTTGCACTATCCACTTCGTCCTGCACACTGACGCCAGCACTTGCATTCCCACGGAATCCATGTTCCGGGCCAAACAGCGTGACGATATTAATGCCAAGCGATTTTAGGCTATCAACCAAATGCGCTTTACCAATGATGGAGGTTTGATTCGATAATATTCCAATTCTCTTTCCTTTCAGGTAAGACAAATATTTTTCTGTTTGATCGGCACCGGTTAAAATCCGGTCCTTATAAAGCGAACTACCGATATTTTCATTGTTTCCAGAATTTAAATGTGAAGTCGTAAGCAGGAATATCAGAATCGTAACCAATCGTAACTGCATAATGGATGTCTTGGGTATAAAATGATTTCGCCAAATGTAATCAGATTAAAACATTATTTAGTTCCATCGGACAATAACACCGCATTCTATTAAAAAAAGATTCTTCTTAAGGCAGAGGCGGGAGGAGTTTTTATAGGAAGGTTAGTCCCCAAGTGATAGAAACAGTCCATCGCCCTTTAACATTTTGAGTTAAAGGTTCGAAAACGTTAACTTCAGGTTGAACGTTTTACTTCTTCAGCATTCAACGTAATTCACATCCTTTTTTTTCTGGGGACGGACAGCTGCCTTTCGTGCTGTTGAAAAAAAAAGGTGCAGGCAGAGCATTTATTTTTCTCCTTGCGTCCTTATTTTTAATAAAACCTCATCCTCACTAACATTAAGCCATTAGATCGGGGTGACTATACTCTGTCACACCGCCCAGCCATAAATTTTCTCAGTTAGAGGCAACAAATAAAGACTCGATATGCATATTTTACCCGCTGTCATAGCAATCGCCATGGGTTTTGAGCTGGCTTATTTGACCGGTGGAATATTATTAGGCCGAAATGAGCAATTTCTGCAAAGTACACCCTTCAGACAATTCATCAAGGCCACCATGCTCGGATCAATGGTTTTGTGTTCTCTGTTTCTGACAGTAAAAATGTTATCGGCGGCAACGCACGTGTAGGCTAAAAATTTCTGCGGGATTGTGGATCGAACCAGCGGCCTCTCGTCCAAAAACGAAGCGCCCCGTCAAAACCAGGGACTATATCTCAAAAGAAAATAGGTGGTCGGGATGACTGAACGACCTAAGTATCGCCGCAAATATTTCTATATCAAATAAATCCAAAGAAGCTGAGTTAAGTAACTCACTGTTTAACTCACCAGAATTCATTAGTCTGAAGAACTGGCTTAAAATTAGCAGTT
>DAINQQ010000251.1:2145-7360 GCA_036742645.1 Flavitalea sp. | reverse complement strand
AGATTAGCAAGCTTTAAGAGATTGATGAGGTTTTGCTTAAGTACTTCTAAGTTATCGCAATAACCAGAAAACTAAAAAACAAATTTATTTATGAATCAGTACAGCTACTGCTACTGCTTGATAAAGTCCAGTCGCTGTAGAACAGCAATAAATGCCATAGGCCTGAAGAAGTACCCTTTCTTCTCAATAAAAAGTCAGTCATGTTAGAGGAAATTTTTGATAAGTAAAGTGTTGAGAGTCGACTTTCCGATCCTCTCCGTTGTTGGTGTTTTGAGGTTGACCGAGAATATTTTTTAGTAGCACTGGATTCACGAGGACAGAACAGAATTTCGGTCTTCTCCAAATCAATATCTTCAAAATAGGTTCTCAGTAGGCCTTAGAGCCACCAGGTCATCATTTTTTTTCATCTCCAGAATCAATTTTTCTCCCATTTTTCCGTTTGAATTGTGAAAATAAACCGGGAAGGATTACCAATCCACTGCGATTCGGCTAAGTGTTTATTGGTGATGGTTATATGAAACAGTGATTTTTAGCGTGTTGCTGAATTACTCTGGATTCGAACCTGGTAACCTTTAAACGGCATTATTTATTGGCTAAAATCCGCTTATGAAAAAGCACTGGTGCTACCTGCTGTTGTGTTGCTTAACATTGTTGTCTCTCTGCCCTACTATTGCGCAGGATACTGCTCGCTTAAAACAAGATAGTGTATCTCCCCAAAAAGATACGACAAGGACTTTAGGGGATACTTCCCGTAGGAGAAGAGGTGGAATGATGGCCTCCCTGTTTGCAGATTCTGCCAAACTTACAAGCAGTGATTATCAAATCCAGATTGAAAGGACATACGTGCTCTTTAATAATATTAAAAACAAAAGTGAGCTGGGATGGGCGATAAGCAATGTAACAGAAAAATTGACAAATGGAGATTCTGTATTAGCCGTACTAAAGGATAATGTGTTGAACAACACGAGAGCTCTTAACCTGCGACACCTACAGGTATTCAGGACGCTCCTGCAGAATATCCAGAAGGATCTTAAAACGCAACGAGAGTTGCTGGACAGCACGGAAAATATGTTATCAGCTTTAAAGAACAGCCTGAAAATAGTGATCGCTGATACCGTGTTGAAACACTTATGGAGGGATTCGATCCTGCGGCAACAGTTTGCACCACAGCTGAAAGAGATGAGAGAAACATGGCGCTCCGGCACACGCCAACTCAAGGAAAGCATTGCAACCGTGAATCTCCTTCAAACGCATGTTTCGTCTAACTCTATTACAACAACGCAATTGCTCGGAAAAGTAAACAATTTGCTAAGTACATCTGCCGAGCGTATATTTTCCAAAGAATATACTTACCTGTGGGAGAAGGATGCGGACAGCATATCCAGGACCGGCCGTGAGTCTTTTGAAAGAGCTTACCGTGCCGAGAGAAAGGCTTTACGTTATTATTTTAAAGACAGTAGTTATAACCGGCTGGTTCTGCTGCTTGTCGGTTTGTTCTTTTTTATCTGGACCTATCGCAACATACGTATACTGCGACGTTTGAAGGCGATCACAAATTTGGCACAACAGGGTCTCGAATATCTGCCTTCGGGCTTTATCGTTTGTGCTTTCGTCATTACATTTTGTATAGCGCCCCTGTTTGACCTGCATGCACCGGCGGCTTATATAGAGTCAATGCAGTTTTTGTTGCTGATCATTCTTACTATTATCTGTTGGAAAAAGTGGCCGAGAAGATTATTTATGTACTGGATAGCCATGGCCATTCTCTATATCTGTTTTTCTCTCACTCACCATATTGTTGATCCCGGATTGGGGTACCGATCCTTATTCATCGTGTTGAACATCCTTTCTGTCATTTTTGGTCTGCTCTTTCTCTCAAGAATGCAACGGCATCTTAACATGAAAGGATTTATTCGATTTGTAATCATTCTCCATAATGTAATGAATGTGCTCGCTATTCTCTGTAATATTTTCGGCCGTGTTTCTTTGGCCCAGATATTAGGTAATGCAGCAATCTTTTCATTTATGCAGGCCATCGGGTTGGCCCTGTTCAGCAAAATATGTATGGAAGCGATTATGCTCCAGATCATCACAAGTCGTATCAAGCGTGGCGTAACAAACCGTTTCGAATACCAGCCCGTACTCAATAGTTTCGGTCGCCCTGTTTTATCACTGGCAGTTATTTTATGGCTGATCGTGTTTACTACGAATCTGAATATTTATAACTCACTATTAAACGCATTAACCAGTTTTCTGCAAACGCCACGTCTCTTAGGAAGTGCCTCTTTTAGTCTTGGCGGCGTACTTCTTTTCTTTATGATCATCTGGGTCGCTCACTTGTTGCAGAAATATGTTGGTTATTTCTTTGGCGATACCGGCGCTGATGATGAAGTACAAAATAAAGGGCAGCGTTCAAGGCTGTTGATAGCAAGACTCATATTACTCAGCCTCGGCTATTTGTTGGCAGTAGCTGCATCCGGAATACCGGTGGATAAAATCACAATTGTGCTCGGAGCTCTTGGTGTAGGTATTGGTTTAGGTTTACAGAACATTGTGAACAATTTTGTATCAGGAATTATATTGATATTCGACAGGCCGCTTCAGATTGGTGACCTGGTAGAAGTAGGAGATAAAGTCGGGCGGGTCCGGGAAATCGGCGTACGTTCAAGCACCCTCCTTACAAAGGAAGGAGCTGAAGTTATAATTCCCAATGGTGATATTCTCTCAACGAAGATTACAAACTGGACACTGAGTAATAGCCAGCAGCGGCTCGAAATGGATTTGTCAGTAAATGGCGCCAGCGATATGGAAATAGTTTCTTCTACTATCAAGAAAGCCATTTTATCCTCTCAATATGTTTTGCCAACTCGAGAACCACAAATATTATTTTCTAAGATTAATGGCGAAGGCTTTGACCTGAAAGTGTTTTTTTGGTGTACCGATGCCTTTAAATGTGAAGAAGCCAAAAGTGAAATCCTGTTATTACTGCATGACGAAATGAAGGCTGAAAATATTAATATGAACTAGGGTGATCTTACTTAATCAGACTTCCGTCAATTCGCTGTGTTTCCAATTCAAATGCAGTTTTTATGACGCATTGATTGTTTTCAATTTTCGCTAGTAAAATCTTCACGGAAGCTTTACAATCTTCAGGTTGCGGAATTGAATTTCCGCCCCCTCCGATTCTAAGCACAGGTACCCTTTTCGTACGGTTGACTTGCTGATTCCGTTTACGAACTTACCGTTTACCGAAAGTTTAATAACACCATCGACGCATACGACCGTATAGCTATTCCACTCCCCTTTTCCTTTACATCGATTTTCGATAGACTTACTCCTGGTGCCTCTGGGGTTATCCGGAACGGTTTCTACTCCTCCAACACCAAAGAGTTCACCGTGAACGTATGCAATGGGCGGAGTTACTCCCTCGCGGACGTTCTGATTAACCCAATCAAGTTCGAGCATTTGCACTTCGACTCCTGCCGGTAAACGGGATTTTTCATCGGGCCTGGCATCGCTCCATACAAACACGCCTGAATTACCACCGGCTTCCATATGCTTCCATTCAATCTCGAGGATAAAATTCTCGTATTGGTTTTCGGAGCGCATAACGCCAATTGGCTTGCCACTACATATTAGCAAATCTTTATTCCTTTTCCACGTATCAGGATCCGTATTCACGTTTATCCAGTTGATTGGATTCCCTCGATTCTTTGTCCCAGGCGTAATCTGACTATGTTCCAATTCACTGCCGAACACGATAGTCGCGGATTGTGCTTGTGAAAAATAAATACCGTTCAAGAGAAGAAGTAAGACAGGTATAACTTTTATGATCAACTGCATTTCGAAATATTTAGAACACATCATCAACTGAATTGCGTAATACCCGGTTTGGCGATGGGAGGACCATCCCACTTTAGATCCCAGGAATAATCTTCGGTTTTAGGTCCTAACACTTCATTGGAGTTTAGAGCTTGTTCCCAGGTTATGGTTTGTCCGCTATAAGCAACTATTCGGCTCCAAATGGCAAGCATCGTGTTGTTAGCCATCCACTCGCCATCATTCATCGGCTTACCATTACGTATCGAGGCAAAGAGCTCATCATGCTCTGTTTGATACATATCGTTTTTAGGACCGGTATATTTCCAGGGGTTCTTACCCGTTATTTCCTGGTTACGGGCGACATTTATCAATGCCGTTCCTTGCGTACCCAAAACCTCGACGCTATTGCGGCTTGATGTATTTTGTTGCTGCCGCGTAAAGTGAAATCCTTTGGCGCCGTTTGCATACTCGTACTCTATCGCAAAATGATCATATATATTACCGTACTTATCGTCTACCCGCACCTGTCGTCCTCCCGTTCCGGTGGCTCGAACGGGCATTTTATCTCCCATAGCCCACGACATCATGTCTAAACTGTGAACGGCCATTTCAACGATAAAATCACCGGAAAGCCAATTATAATAGTACCAGTTGCGCATTTGATTGGTCATGTCTGACCAATTTTGCTGACGCGGTTTATACCAAAGTTCTCCGCCGTTCCGAAAAGTAGACACGGTTTTAATCTCACCGATGTCTCCGTCTAGGATCTTTCTAAAAATCGCCCTATTGGGTAAATCGTACCGAAGGCAAAAACCAGAAACTAACGAAAGCTTTTTCTCCTGTGCTTTTTTGGCGGCCGTTAAAACCTTGCGTACTCCCGGTGCATCCACTGCAACGGGCTTCTCACAAAAAATATGTTTACCGGCATCAACTGCCGCTACCAAATGATCTGGCCGAAACGCGGGAGGAGTCGTCAATAGAACAACGTTTACGCCTGACTGTATGACTTTCAAATAGGCGTCAAAACCGACAAATTTATTTTCATTATTTACTTTCACCTTGTCCTTAGCCATTTTTATGAGTTCCTGGTACGACTCGTTTAGTCGATCTTCAAAAACATCGCCCATGGCGGTTAACACCACATCTGGGTCGGCTTGCAATGCCTGTAGCGCAGCGCCTGTTCCTCTTCCGCCACAACCAATCAAGCCAACTTTAAGTGTGGCTTTTTTTGTGTTGCCTAAGGGAGCTGACAGACCGGAGTGATAAGCAAGCGAAGTGCCGATCAGCGCAATACTTGAATTCTTTAAAAATGACCGACGATCCCGGCCTATGTTTTTGTTATTGCTCATGATGCTTATTTTATTACGTGTCGATGAACTTACAGAAGTTTACG
>DAINQQ010000251.1:0-2045 GCA_036742645.1 Flavitalea sp. | reverse complement strand
ACGAGTTTACCGGTGGCATATTGATTAGATGTAACCTGTGAAGCTATAAACTTTTAATCCCTCAAATGGTTTTTGAAACCGGCGAATCGAAGAACTCGTGAACGCGTAAACGCGTAAACCATTTCTACTTCTTCGCCTCCAGCAATGCCTGCTTAAAATATCGTCCCTGCCTTGTGGGGGTAAAGTTCCAGTCGCTAATTAGCATCGGGGCCCACTGAGGATCGAATACCCAAACGCTATAGGAAATGCCACTGTTTTCACAATACTTTGTAATGGCATCTCCATACGATTCGTCACTGATAACAGGAACATGTGCGCCTCTTTCATCAGCGCCGCAAAAGCCTATTTCTGTTAACATGACCGGGTACTTCTTTGCTGCAAAGCCCCAGTCTTCTGTCCACTTTGGCTCCCATGGCTTTTGCCGTTTCATCGGATAAGGATGACTTACATAAGCAATGCCTTCAGCACTTACAGGATCATTCAAAACAGGAGTCAGATCATATGCCCAATTGAAACCGGCGACCAAAGGAATCGCTTTTGAGCCATTGGCCCTGATGATGCTTATCATCTCTTCATTCATTTGTTTCCACTCTTTCCAACTACAGGTACCTAACTGGCCATTGATTATGGTAGGCTCATTAAAGAGTTCGAAAAAAGCTACCGTTGTATTGCCTTTATAATGTGCAGCTATCGTTCGCCAAAACTCAAACGTCTCTTTCCTGGTTGTTTCGTACATAGCGTTTTGGTACATTTCTGTACGAAGATTTCCTATGCTGTGCCAGTCTATATTAACATACAGGCCAAGCTCTGTTGCCCACTTAACACCATCATCCAATAACTTAAGATACTCGTCCTTACCACGGCTTCGCCATGCAGTTGGGTGAACCGGGAACCTTACAATATTTGCTCCCCAACTTTTAACAGCCTCAAAATATTCTTTGTTCCAATGCCCTTGTTTTGCAAGCTTATCAGGATCACTTGCATCGAGCCCTCTAAAAATGATTACTTTCCCATCGGCCATAAATTTATTTCCTGAAATTGTTACCTGAGCCAATGTAGCGGAAGGTTGTGCAATACTCGTGGCGCTTAGAGATAGTAAGATCCAAACGAGGAGATGTTTAAGATGAGGTGCTTTCATCGGTGATTATTCTGCTGTTTCGATTCCGAATATAGCAAATGATTTGTTTCATGGAAGAGATATGGAAACAACATCCAAATCAGGAAGTCCTGCCACGAATTGATTCGTGATAATTCGTGGAATTCGTGGCAAACGAAACAGAGGCATCTTTTTTCAATCCTGCGCGGGCAGGTTTTCAAACAGAAACACTCCTTTTTTATTGGCAATGACGATGTCGATGCGGCCATCCTTATTCATATCTTCGGCAACGATGTTCAGCCCTGCCCCTGAATTATTGTCCACTTCCCGTTGGATCCAGTACGGCGGTTTCCCCGGCGTGCTTTCAAACCATAGCAATAATGGCGGATCAAAACTGCCGGGGTCGGGATTGGCATGATGTGCGAGATAACGCTTGCCGGTTACAAGATCCGGTTGCCCGTCACCGTTAATATCGGCCATTATCGATGAATGCGTTTGCGAAACGGCCTCGCTAATAGTGTACCGCTTCCAGTGCATATTCCCTGCCCCATCGCTTAGTTGTTCATACCACCATATACCCAGCTTATGAGCGGACGCGCTTACCACATCCATTTTTCCGTCCGAATTCACATCCAGCGCATGCATCTGTGAACAGGGTTCACCCAGGTTACCGGCATGAAACACCCAATCCGGTTGTTTGCGGTCAGCTGGCGCCTCGAGCCATCCGGCAGTTGTGATGATATCTTTCCTTCCATCTTTGTTAATATCCGCATAGCCCAGGCCGTGGGCAAACCGCTCCGCAGCAGGAAAATTTGGCGCACTGAGCGAGTAGCGCTTCCAGGCAGTTTCACCCTGCTTTAAGGGTGCCTGTAGCCATACCGTTTGCTTAACAGCCAGATCACCGCACAAAATATCGAGGCGGCCATCACCATCAATATCTACGAAGCCG
>DAINQQ010000250.1:5868-7476 GCA_036742645.1 Flavitalea sp. | reverse complement strand
TTACAAACTGTACTCCTGAAAGGAACCAGGACTTCTTTGGTAGCGGTTATTTGTAATCCCCTTATTGTCAACACCCCCGGAAAATCAGGATCGTTTTCGATTTCTTGCTTTAAGAATTCTTGCTTTAAAGATTGGCGCCGCTTAATTTTTAACCAAAGCTACTGGCATGGGTATATTCGCATTCTGGTCACTCGTTAACTGCATTTTGGGCATTATAGTTGTGTCGGTCCTACCTTATCGTCATGCCGGTGTCTCATTAAAACTATTCGCTTTTGGCCTGTTAACCCTCATATATTCAAGCTTTGTGGTCTTCCTTTGGGAATCGGGGTATATGATTTCCTGGCCGCATTTCTTTCGAACCGTGCCTATATTTTTGTCTTTAACGGCGCCAGCTTTTTACCTGTATGTGAACTTTGAAATAGAAAAGCGGAATCAACTCCGATGGGGGGATGCGCTGCACCTGATTCCTGCAATCCTTTACATGGTTGACTATTTTCCTTTTTTACTCAGTACCGCGGACGAGAAAGTAAACGTAATTCGTAATGTGTTGGGTCATAATACTTACCTTGTATTTAATGAAGGCTGGTTGTTTTCCGATCATTTCCACCTCTTAGCAAGATCTGTCATCATAATCATTTACCTGCTTGTCCAATCAAAAGTGTTATTCAGGTTTTCTAAGTCCTTAAAGGGGTCATTACAGTTAAGAGAGCGGTTAAGGTGGTTGTTTATTCTTACGCTTTTAGAAGCTATTTTCTCGGTCACGGGCTTTATAGTGATTCTGTTTTATCCACGAGCAATTCAATTGCTTACAAACGAAACAGCTACAATTATGGTTTTGGCCGTTTGCATTCTGCTATTATTTAAGCCCTACATTTTGTACGGTACCCTCTACCTGGATAAGGATTTTAGGCACACACTTAGTAACGGAGCTCTCGAGCATCCTTTATCAAATCTGCAGATTGCCGAACTGAACGAGAGATTTAAATCGTTTATTCAGGAACAAACATTTCTGCATCATGATATCACCCTTAAAGGTGTAGCAGATAAGTTTAAAACGCAACCCTATATACTCTCGGCTTTTGTTAATCAGACCTATAACATGCATTTCAACGGCTTGATTAATAAACACAGAATCGACTATATAACGGAAGGTCTCTCCAATAATAAATGGCGTATGCTTACGCTCGAAGCCATCGGAGAGAAAGCGGGATTCAATAACCGCACAACTTTTTTCAACGCTTTTAAAAAATTCACGGGGATGACACCGTCGCAGTTTATAAAGCAAATTGATGAAAATAAAAGTTCCAGTATAGCCTTGCCGGATAAAGACTAACTAATCTTTTGGAATATCGGATTTTGAATTTTGTGCATCATTGTTTGTGAACTTTTATAAATGTTGACACGAAATCGGGCCAAATGTTATCATTATCAGCATCTTTAGTGTCTTAAAGTTTGAGTTCCCGTACTAACTCGTTTAGTTTGAATTGCCTTATTGTTTGCTTTTTCTCACTATTCTCCAGAGTTCTTGATCATTCGCCGAAGTAACTTAAGTTTCTGCAATCTTAACTCAAGCATGAGTCCGTGTTTAAACGAACCCGGTTATGTTTT
>DAINQQ010000250.1:0-5768 GCA_036742645.1 Flavitalea sp. | reverse complement strand
AAAATGCTTGCCGGTACGCTTAGGGGATGAAATCTGCTTCAATGAGTAGGAATAAAGACACTGACATGTTATATGAACATCAGCTAACAAATACCAGGTGGTATCAGTCATATCTATTCATTTTTTTGATATCGATATTATTGATGTTCTTGTCGAACTGCCGCAAGCCAGTTGGCGTTGAACAATTGACTTCGGGTTTCACTGTGATAACCAATACCGATATAACGACGAAGTTTAGCAGCTATTCAACATATTACCTATCAGATACGGTAATTAACCTCTCGGGGAGCGGCCCGGATACAATTATCACCGGGTCAACCGCGTCACCTTTTATTGAGACGGTAAAGCAAAATATGAATCAACGAGGATTCAGCCTGGTTCCACGTACTCCTCTCCCGGACCTGGGAATTGCTGTTTGTATATTGAGAGATATCCGCACCAGTATAGCTTATTACCCAGGATGGTGGGATGATATCTCCGGTTATTGGGATCCTTTGTATTGGGTTGGCAATAATTCCTTTCCTTATTATTATGGATGGTCCACCACTTACACCTATAAGAATGCGTCAATCATTGTAAACCTGATAGATCTGAAAAATGCACAAGCGAACAAAAAGCTTTCTGTCATTTGGCATGTTACAGGGTTTAATGCATTCAGTTCGGACTCTTCAACAAACCTGCAGTCTAGTATCAATGCAATTAACCAGGCTTTTGCCCAATCACCATATTTAAAGAAATAAAATGCAATTGATGCGGCTTTACATCTCACAAGTTTGTATTTGTATACTTTTTCCAATTTTTTGCTTCAGCCAGCAAAAAAGGCCGCCAAATCAGGTAATGGTCTCATGGGATGCGGCCGTTCCGGTCAATCCAGATTTCCTGACAAAATTCAGCTTTGCCGGATGGAGAATGGAATATCGCCATTTCATAAGGTCTCACATCTCTGTAGGCATTGGTATTAGCCGCAATTACTTTAGCCAGTATTTTCAATCGCAGCAATATACCACCAAGGATGAATCAATGACTATGACCACTGATATGCAACGTGAAATTGTTACGGTTCCAATTACAATTAATGGATACTATCATTTTGAAACGAGTGTAGACACAAAGCCGTACGTTGGAATCGGATTAGGGGCTCAGTACAGTGACCAGAGTGCATACTTTAATATTTATAGATTACGGGAACAAAACTGGGGATTCATAGCGCGCCCGGAGATTGGCATCGCGTTGAGCTCAGAAGAACGGCTGGGAAGTTATTTCGGCGTCGCCTATAATTACGCAACAAATCAAAATGACGCGTTCAGAATAAACAGCCTGCAACATTTTTCAGTGACGGTTGGAATATTTCTGTACATGAGCAGTAATCGAAAGAGATGATTTGACTTTTGAAAACCTGCCTACCGGCAGGCAGGTTTGAAGATTTGAAAATTTGAAAAATACGAGGGCATTCGAGATTTGGAACTGTGAGAATGATAGGCCGCTAATGATACGATATGAAATCGATTTTAATATATTGCCTTTCCATATTACTTTGCCAATGCTCGCCTTCGCTTGAAATTGCAAGAAGTTGGAAAGGCGCTCAGAAACAAAAGATATCAAGTACTTCAATATTGATAATTTCCTTTTCAGGAAATGAAGGAATTAAGAAAATGATAGAAGCCGATTTGGCCAAAGTCGCGAAACAGAAATCGTATCAGGCTTTCAAAAGTGTAGACCACTTAAAAACTGAACAGATCCCTAATAAAGATTCAGCCTTAAAAAAAGCGATACAGCTACACTGTGGTACAATATTCACAGCCTTTTTAGTCCAGCTTAGAAAAGAAAGGCGTTATGTACCCGAGAACCCGGGACTTTACGGTGTAAATGTGGGGCCGGTCCTCGACAGGAGCGTTGGTTTCGAATCATCAACGTATTCACCTGGCTATTACAAAGACGACGAAATCTATCTCTTTGAAAGCAATTTGTATGATGTAAAAACGAAAAAGCTAATATGGTCCGCTCAATTAGAGATAGGGAACTTGCGCCACCTCAGGGCTCTAAGTAAGAAATATGCGAGGTCAATGTTCAGGCAAATGGAGATTGATGGCATGATAGGAAAATGATATGACATATTAAGGTGTGGAGTTTTCGTCAGACAGGGACCGTCTCACGAGCATGGTCGGATGAGGACGTCAGAGGGGTTCGCAGTTGCGTAAACAAACTAAGAAATCTTATTGCCACCTTGACAATCCATTATCATGGGCATCAAAGCGAAAGATCTCCCGAAATTTGAAGTGCCTACTATTTACTTGGGGGAAACGACATAAAGATTTCTCACTATACGGCGTCATAATGCTGGGCTAAGATAAGGGCTCGATTCGAAATGCCTTCATGCTTTTTTTCTCGCGTTTACCAGAAATTGTTTCGGTGACAATCCGGTGAATTTTTTAATGGCGTAGAAGAAAGTGGTCCTCGAGTTGAACCCGCCTTCCTTAGCAATTGCTTCGATCGTCAGGTGGCTCCACGCAGGATCAAGAAGGTGTTCAGAAATATATTGAATGCGATAGCGATTAATAAAATCGTTAAATCTCAATCCGTAAGCATTGTTGAGTAAGGCAGATAAATAATGCCGTGGGATCCCTGTATCCCTGCTAAGGTCAATAAGAGAATAGCCGTGCTTCAAATAAGGTTTTGTCCAAACAATGTTCTCGAGCTTTGCCTGGTATAATTTTTCCAGATCAGCGACCCCGCTGAAATTATTATCTCTTTCCGCCTGCTTAATTTGTTCGATTTGATCATCTGAACCTGGTGAAGAACCCGTAGCGGTTTCTTTAGCCGATATCCGGGCCGGGGAATATTGTAACTCAAATAATCCGTAAAGCAATTGAGGTTTGCAGAACAGAAACAAATTGATCGCCACAACAGTATTTCCCAATATTCCAGTTATCATATTAATTCCGCCGATCGCATTTGGAGGCAACAACAAAGTTGCAGTTAGGTACAACGTTAGAAAAGCCATTAATGAAAAAATCAGTGCCGGTGGCAAAAATGATGCGAAATGCATGGCTTTACAGATTTTTTCTTTTGCATCGGAACGTTTTACCCATAATTGAATAATGGCTGTCAGGTAAGCTAAAGCTAATACAGACCTAATCAAATTATGAGCATAGGGCGGTAACAAGCCTTCTCGTAGTTGTAGTACAAAATCAGGATCCAACAATGATTTGCTTAGCCATGCCCTTTTGTATGCCGTATTATGCATATACCAGGGGATTAACTCAATCAAATGCAGTATTGCCGGTAGCAGATGAAAAATATCAACCCTTCGAAAGTGCTTCTCGTCATTAAGAGTAACCCGTACATACAAATAGGCCGTTGGTATCATCAGGTAGTAGACCGGGCTAAACGCCCTGAAAAAATGGGGGACAGTATATATATAACCTGTGTTGATTAAAATCGTTTGCAGGCTGGCAAGGGTAAATCCGAATAGTAAGATCAATAACAAGAAAGTGGAGAGTGCACGTGTTTTATTGACGAATCCTAAAATGCAACAAGCTACAGCGCCCAAACAAAATCCAGGAATATTTACAAGTGTGGAAAAGACATGCATAAGGCCATACGGTTCTTTCAATTGATCAATAATGTTACTCTAAAAATTATTAGGCTGTCCATTCTATAAAACTTTGTTCAATTTTATAAAGCTAAACATTCCATCGCTTTTATTGAACATGTACTTCTTTTCTGGCCTAAGTTGTGCTTTATACTTTTGTTCCTGGCTGCCCAACCTATTCATTACTATGTCTATTGGATACACGATCAAAGATGATCATTTTGAATTATTTGAGCTACCAGCAAATTATTCATATGGTTCGTTTGAAATAATGGTAGTCAAATCGTGCCCCACATTTAGCGCAATGTATACGAGCGGTGTGATTGATAAAAATCATGAAATTTATTACGCTTCCGGGTTGAAATATGGAATAGCATGTTGCATTCAGATCATAAATAATACCCATAGGTTCGAATTCAGGTCGGCAACTTGCAATGAGATAAGTTTTTGTCAAGATATTCTGGAAGTGAAATTCATAACCGCCTCCACATCCTTTAGGCACGTGTATAGTAAAGGAACCATAATTAACCGTTTAGATCTCTTTTTTCCACCTCAATCCCTGCAAATGCTCAGTCCCCACATAATTGATTCTCTTGAGCTTGATGATTATTTTTCTGTTGAGTTAAGGCAGTTAGATCACAATACTCAGAAAATGAGAAAAGCCTTGAACAAGGAAGTTCGTCTCCCTTTAAACGAATCGATTTGTGGAACTGTTTATAAAATAATGGAAATCATAAATAGCGCATGGTAACAAAAAATTTCTATGTGAGGCCATTCATCAGAAAGCGATGTCTCCGTTTTCGGGGATGTCGCCTTATTTGTTGCAGACTCTCGAATTCAAGGCGGAGGTCCGTTGCATGATTAGTAAGCTTATTTTCATAATGCCATACCACAATCCGGCATTGCACATCGGCCTGAATAGTATCACGTGTCGCCAAACCCAGAAGTGAAAACCCCTGCGACGGCAGGAGTTCCTGGAACTATTCAAAGAAAGCCTGGAAGCTATGTACATCCTTCTTCAGATCAACGCATGAATTTTGATACTCACCATCTTTTCTTTCAATTCCCTTTAAATCGTGCATTCCTTGTTCTAACCACACATGCAATCACTATTGTCAAGCCATAAGATTCTTCATCGCATATTCCAGATATCATTATTGTGGAAGTAGCCTGTCGCAGATACTTACCATCGGTTGCGAATGCATTGCAGTTAAGTCCAGGTATTGCCTGAAGGCCGGATGTTTTGAGACCTGGTTAGCGCGACTCGTTTTACAAAATTGAAGGCAACACTTTATCTTTTGAATTCCTTCATCAAGCTGAAACGATTGTCGATTGCAAAATTGTGATGTTCTTCAAAATGTACATAAACGCTTATTCCGCTCGTTTTATCATTTTCAATTTCTCTTCTAGTTTGGATACGATCTCAGGGTAAGACTGCGCTACATTATTTTTTTCGCCCGGATCGGATCTTAAATTATACAATTGTGGCACAGGAAGTAAACCGCTTTCAATTCGTTTTCTTTTTAACCATGCAGGAGTCGGCCTTTCGTCGGGAGAAATATATTTCCAATCATCTTTGCGAAGTGAGAGTGTATATGATTCTTCCAGCAGGTAATCCCTTCCTTTTTCTGATTTGCCCAGTAAAACATCCAGCATATTTTCACTATCTGGCCCCGTGCCAGGCGATAACTGTTGACCGGTGAGGTCTGCAAGTGAAGCCAATAGATCAACCTGTGACCATACTGCATCGGACGTCCCCGGCTTAATGGTTCCGGGCCAGTACGTTATTGTTGGCATCCGTGTACCGGCCTCAAATGCGCTGTACTTGCCACCGCGAAAACCGCCGGACGGATCATGATTTCCCAATAGTTCGACTGCGTGGTCGGCATAGCCATCATCGAGTACTGGTCCGTTGTCGCTCGAGAAAATAATGAGCGTGTTATTCCTCAATCCAAACTGGTTAATTGCTTTTACAATCTCGCCGGTCATCCAATCCATTTCTGAAATTACATCGCCACGTTTACCCATACTAGTACTACCAACAAAACGTGGATGGGGAGCACGCGGAACATGGATATCGGGAATTGAGAAGTACAAAAAGAATGGCTTGTCCTTATACCGCCTGATAAATGACACGGCTTTTTCCGTTAACACATCGGCTATGTCCTCATCTTTC
>DAINQQ010000249.1:6206-7528 GCA_036742645.1 Flavitalea sp. | reverse complement strand
TAACTGTAAGCAGAACGAAAATTACAAGCTCTCCTGTTTGAAAATTTTCAAATTTTCAAATTCGGCTTTACGCGTCCATCTCTCCGGCGATCAGGTTTAGCGAACTCAGTACAACTATCGCATCGCTTAGCATACTTCCTTTCACCAGTTCTTCAAAAGCCTGGTAGTATACGAAGCAGGGCCTCCTGAAATGCAGGCGGTAGGGTGCGCGGCCACCATCGGTGATCATATAAAAACCAAGTTCACCATTTCCACCTTCGACACAGCTGTAAATTTCACCCGGAGGAATATCGATCTCACCCATGATGATCTTGAAATGCCATATCAGCGCTTCCATTTTTGTATAAACATCTTGCTTGTCGGGCAAATAGTACTCCGGTACATCTGCATGAAACACTTCCGCATCAGCTCCTTTAAACTCCTGTACTTTTTTATATGCCTGCTCAATTATTTTTAGCGATTCCCACATTTCCTGGTCACGCACCAGGTACCGGTCGTAGCAATCCCCGGTTGTTCCAACCGGAATAGTAAAATCAAAATCCTCGTAACTGCTGTACGGAGTATGCACTCTTACATCATAATCAACGCCAGCTGCGCGCAAGTTGGGACCTGTGAAACCGTAATTGATCGCTCTTTCAGCACTGATGGGCCCAACCCCGATGGTACGCTCCATGAAAATGCGGTTTCGACTGAAAAGATTCTCAAACTCTCTCAATACGGCGGGATATTCTCTCAGGAATTTTTCCAATTTTTCAAACGCGGTGTCAGTGAAGTTTCGTTCAAAACCTCCAATACGTCCCATATTGGTCGTAAGACGTGATCCACAAATTTCCTCATAAATCTCATAGATCAACTCCCGATATTGCATTACATACAAAAACCCTGTATAAGCACCGGTATCTACACCGACGATGGAATTGCAAATGAGGTGATCAGAGATCCTCGCCAACTCCATAATGATCACTCGCAAATAATCCACCCGCTTGGGAGTGGTAATTCCCAAAAGCCTTTCACAGGTGATATGCCAACCCATGTTGTTGATGGGAGATGAGCAATAATTGAGACGATCCGTAAGGGGAGTGATCTGGTATAAAGGTCTTCTTTCTGCAATCTTTTCAAACGCACGATGTATATACCCGACGGTTTGCTTTGCAGAAACGATCCTTTCACCGTCAAGTTCAAGTATATTTTGAAAAACTCCGTGGGTAGCAGGATGTGTAGGACCAAGATTCAGCGTAGTCGTCTGCTTTTCTATGGAGCCTTCCGGTAACTTTATATGTTGTTCGGTCATAGATCCAATTTGAAAACCTGCCTACCGGCAG
>DAINQQ010000249.1:3723-6106 GCA_036742645.1 Flavitalea sp. | reverse complement strand
ATTAGCACATCATCACATCGGCTCATCAGCACTTCAGCCCCTTCCAAACATCTCATCGTCCTTATCTACTCTTGTCTGGTCTTCCAAAGGATATTCTTTACGCAAAGGAAAATATTCCATTTCATCAACGTTGAGTATTCGTAAGAGATTAGGATGACCTACAAAGTTCACCCCGTAAAAATCGTATGTTTCTCTTTCCATCCAATTCGCGGAAGAAAACAGGTTAGACGCAGTAAAAATATCTGGTTGATCGATACTCGAAAACACTTTAAACCTGAGTCTAATATTGTCAACCAAATTATGCAGATGATACACCACTGCAAGTTCTCTGCCTTGTTGATAGGGATAATGAACGGCCTGCAGATCAGTAAGAAACCGAAATTTTAAGTCATTGTCATCATATAAAAACTGAAGCACTTTCAAATTGAGCTCCTTCGGAGCTTCGAAAGTGAGCATGCCGTATGGTTCATCAAAATTAGTAACCTGCCCTTCAAACTTCTCTATCAACCTTTGTTTAATCGTTTCGTTGCTAAGGGTCATACTCTAATTTGAAAATTTGAAAATTTGAAAATTTGAAGATGTACTTCGGTTATCAAATAATCAATTTGAGGATATAATCAGATGATATTAATTTTTACGATTTCGTTCGAACCAAAGGTTAACGAAAATCCGAATGCTTGTTGATTTTAAATCTGCAAATTTCCAGAACTTCAAATAGGTTATTGGATTCCGTAACTGGCCATCAGATCTCTATATCTGTCCCCATTCCTCCTGCGCAAGCTCTCCTTTCCAACCAGTTCCTGGACTTTGATAAACCCGTCAATCACAGCTTCCGGTCTTGGCGGACACCCGGGTACATACACATCCACGGGAATTATCTGATCAATTCCCTGGAGCACGCTATATGTATCGAATATTCCACCACTGGATGCACAGGCGCCCATCGCAAGAACCCATCGCGGCTCAGCCATTTGGAGATATACCTGCTTTACCACGGGCCCCATTTTCTTCGCAATAGTTCCCATTACCATCAGTAAATCACACTGACGGGGAGAAAACCCAACCCGCTCACTCCCAAAACGCGCAAAATCATAATGCGAACCCATAGTAGCCATGAATTCAATTCCGCAGCAGGAGGTCGCAAATGGCAAAGGCCAAAGGGAATTTTTACGCGCCAACCCTACGACCTTATCCAGAGAAGTAGCAAAAAAACCCTCTCCGGTATATCCTTCCGGCCCTTCCTTCACCAGCTTAATATCATTCTCACCGTTTATGTTATATTGAACAGGACGTCCCATTAATTAATATTTAAGATTAAGATTTAATAGCTACTTGAAAGCAATTTCTTCTCACTGAAACTTTGATCGCAAATATTAAATCTTTGATACAGATCACGAATCACATATTACTCTTCCCACGTGAGTGCCCCTTTCTTGATGATGTAGATAAAACCACAAAGAAAAAAACCTACGAACATCAGGACCGCTAAAAAACCATTCCATCCGAGGCTTTTGAAATTGACGGCATACGGATAGAAAAAAATCACTTCAACATCGAACAACACAAATAAGATGGCAACCAGGAAATATTTAACCGCCATCGGCTGCCTTGCGTTACCAACACTTTCTATACCGCTTTCAAAGTTTGCTAATTTATCTGCTGTGGCCCGCTTCGGACCAAGGAAATGGGTAACTCCCATCATAACGCAGACAAATGCGATTGCGAACAAAAGCTGTAGCGCAATCGGTAAATACCAAAACGCATTATCAGGATTTTGTGTTGCGGTTGAAATTTGCAAAAAATACATTGATACTTATTGGATTATTTACAAAAATAGTACAGCATCCCCAATTTCCAACCGGCTAAAATTCAAATTCAAAAAATAAAAAATCCCCTGCAGAATAAACTACAGGGGATCTTTTATAATTCCATTTCATTGTTATTTTTTAGCACCGGCATTTGATGACTTAGCCGACGAGGTGCTTGTTTTTGGCTTTGGCTTGCTCTGCGGTTGTGTGGGTCTTGCGGGCTTGATCAAAATCTCCCTGATCCTTGCAGCGTCTGCATTTGAAGGATCTATCGCAAGAACTCTGTTTATATGGCTTACTGCCGCTTCCTTGTCCTTCTTGATGTCGTTATAATAAGACACCAGATAGAAATGAGAAGATACCGCCTGATTCTTGAATTTCACAGAGTCAATCTTCATTGCCATTTCAGCAAGTTTTTTATAGGCTTCTACAGCAAGTCCTTGTTCCATGGTTGTATCCTGTGCCTGTAAGCTCCTTGCGCACCATAGATATCCATATATTTCATTTGGATATTTCCCCTGGTAAACGTTACAGAAAATGCTGTCGGCTGTTTTGTAATTTGCAGCCTGGTAGTG
>DAINQQ010000249.1:0-3713 GCA_036742645.1 Flavitalea sp. | reverse complement strand
TATATAAATCAGTTTGGGAAGGATTTTTGTCGATCCTGTACGCAACTCCAAGCCAGTTTGCCTCTTCTGCACGGTTGCCCAGGCGCTTAGCGAGCGCGGCTCCTTTTTGAATGTACTTCACTTTATTCTCCACTACAGTGTCCATTTCAACTGCCTTCTGAAGGTTAGTGAAGGCGTCTGGTTCACTGCCAGCGATCTTTGAGTTGATATTCGCCAGTTCTTCGTAGTCGGCAGGCAAAATTAGTTCTTCGCCCGGCTTAGCAAGAAACGTAGTCATCGCCTGTTTTGCAACCTGCATATCACCTAAGGTATCTGAAGTGTACGCGATCAGCCGATACATCCGTGGATTCACTTTGTCTCCGAATTGTGTTACCAATGATTGACCTTTATCCCTTGCTTCCTTGAATTTCGCGGAAGCGTATAAGAAGTCTGTTTTAAGATATTCTACTTCCGGTCCGGGATCTGCATTCGCGATAAATTTATCGAGGTAACCGGCAGCCTTGTTTACATCACGGAAATAGTAGTAATAGAAAAGTTCAAAATATCCTGGCTTATACGCCGGATCGAGTTGCACTGCCGATTCAAAGGCAGGCAAAAAATAATCGGGATTATTCTGGGTAAGATAAACCTTTCCGATCCTGGTTTTTGCTGCGGCAAGCTTCGGATCAATAGTGAGTGCCTTGTTATAGGAGGTAACTGCATTACCACCGTCAATGAGCTTGCGATAAGCATCTCCCATAATCAAATATGTCTCAGCATTGCTAAACTTCTTGATCTGGGTGCCCAGATTCAATTTCTCTATCGCGTAGTTCGCATCACCTGCTCGTGCTTCCACATTCGCTCTTGCCACCGCGTTCAATACGTCAATATCTTTTGCCTTGCTCAAATTGATCGCTGTTTCAAACCGCTGACGTGCATCATTGGTTTTACCTTCCATCAATTCGATCTGGCCCATACCCGCAAGCAACAACGGGGCATTTCCGTTTGACGCTAAGGCTTTCTGGTAAAGATTCTTTGCAGCAACCGAATCCTTATTCGGCATCTCGAGAAGCGTTTGACCCAACCAATAAACAGCCTCGATATTGTTTGGATTTGCGGCAAGAACTTTTTCAAAATTGTCTTTTGCGCCCTGGTAACGTTCGTAATAAAGGAGCTTTCTGCCCTGTTCCACACTTTGGGCAAAAAGAGTGTTGCCAATGGCAACTGTGATTGCTAGACTTAATAAACGTTTCATCATTGTCCTTGCTTATTTTGATGTTTATAAATGTAAAAACTCTTTATTCAGAGATCTGCATATCACGTACCTCGAATCTCATTCTAGAAGGCAATAAATATGCCCTTTTAAAAATCAATTGACCCTTTTCATAGATGAGGAAATTCTTGAATCCGCTGCCAAGCCCTTCATAATTTTCCTTTAAGATATAATATAAAGGTCTTATCATGGGATAACGTGCCAGCGCAATGTTAGCCTGGTAAGGTTTTACATAAGTTCCCTGACAACCATTGCATTCTATCGCAGCAATTTTGACTTTTTGTAGAAAACTGCTTTGCTGGGGATCATCCTTGTTGCCAATCCAACTTACTCCAATGAGACCGATCACATCATTATTATTCGATACATGATCGATGACCGCCTCGCTATTTTTTGCTGCTACAATACTTTTTGATAACGGAGCACCCCTTAAAAGCGAATCTACGACATATCGGACAGTGCTGGTTGCCGAAACACCATCTAATAATATCCGGTATTTGTACCCGCTGTTTCCTTTCGCCATCGAGCGGATGTCTTCCATCGTGAATGCGGTATCTTTCGACTGATTATTGGTGATCACGGCGATAGCGTCGAAAGCAATGGGCCCGAAAGATGGCTTGTACCTAAGGGTGTCTGTCAGAATCCTTTCTTCCTTATCAGTTAGACCTCGCGTGACAATCACCATTCGGATACTATCCTGGTTTAGGTCGCGGAGACAATCGGCCTCAGGTTTATAGTGAACAATTATCTTCGCCTGTGGAAATTGCGATTCAAAAACTTTTATCTGAGAATCAATCACTGGCCTAAATGTTTCGTCAACGCTGATATGTACCTTTCCCGTTGTAGTTGTATCCCTGGTATCAGGCTGTGCAGAATTCTTACAACTCACTAAAAAAATTACCAGCACGAAAACCAATGCTGGCAAATTTCTTAAAAACTGCAAAACCCGGTTATTTGTCATGAACGAAAATAATTTTTTTTAAATCCTCTGTAAATCCGGAATCCGCCATATAGTAAGCACAAACCTCCAAATAAATAATTAAAAGGTTCAGGGGGAAATTCGATGACTATTCCGAACTGCTTTGACAATAGAAAAAAACCGCCCATCGCCGCATAAATAAAGCCCATGCCTATGTCCATGATAGATCGCCTGTTAGCATAAGCCCTTCTACGTTTTAATTCGAGATCATCCATACATTTGTTTGAGCGTCGGGCAAGTTAAGAAATAACCTGTAAAAGAAAATACCCTCATGCTCTTAAAAAAATTGCATAGAATCGTTGATCCTATGTAAACAGACTTCGAATTCTCAGCTATTCTTCAGGCTTATGGAAAATGATTGGAAGCGTGAAATAGACTGATACCTTTTCGCCATTTTGGCTGCCTGGCTTCCATTTGGGCATTTTCCTCATCACTCTGATCACTTCCTGCTCAAAAACTTCCCCAGTTGTTTGAAGAAATTCCATATCCGAAAGCTGGCCGTCTTTTCCCACGACAAAACGCACAAATAGTTTCACCTTTTGACCAGCTTCAAGCGATCCTTCCGGAACCTGGAGGTTTTTCGACAAGAACCGCATGAATGCGGCCTGTCCGCCCGGGAATTCAGGCATAATCTCCGAACGACAAAGGATTTCAACTGTTTGCTTAGGCCTTTCTATCGGTGCGGAAGGGGCATCCCCCGCGCCCAAAGTCTTTGCAGGCGACGGGAGAATCTCAACCGGAGGGCCATCAAATGTTTCAATTCCAATAAGAACGTCTTCAGCTAGTTGTTTAATTTCCGGCAGAGGTTCGACCTCATCCTGGTTCACAACCATTGGTGTTGTATTCTCAATCGTGGCTTGCTTAATTTTTGGGAGCTCAGTTGGTTTAGGAAGATCGGGTAATTTTACTTCTATCCTTTTCAGCAATATGTCAGGAGGAGCAGTATTTTCGGTAATACCTGACTTGTGTACGGAAAAAAAATTGAAAGAAGTGAAGATGAATAAAACGATTACAATTCCAAGGACAACGTAAAATGCTTTCTTCATTCGAGTACTATATTCTCTGCGAAGTTCATAAGCTCCGTAGTCTTTATTCCTGCCTTCAAAGATAATGTCAAGTATATCCGCCTGCAGAATCAATTCAGGTTTCATGTTGTTAGTTTTAATTATTAAACCAATACGAATGGGAGACAATCGCCATAAGAAAAACCTGCGCAGGCATATCTAATAGATGCACTGTATGAACTGATTCCATAATTCATGCCTTATGGAGCGATGTGACGTTGATGAGCCGATGTGATGATTAGCCGATTAGTGGATATCATTATCGTGCATTCGCACGACGAGTACCAGGAGCGTCCCAGTGTGAGCGATTATTTGCCCGGAAGACCTATGCTGTAATATAAAAATCGGCTAATCATCACATCGGCTCGTCAATGTCGCATGCGCTCATCAATGTCACATCGGCTCATCAACGTTCGGC